>JAGUZZ010000363.1:0-6385 GCA_020060525.1 bacterium
CGCGGGAGGCGATCGCCGCCTCGGTCGGCGGAGCGGCGGCCGTGCTCGGTCCGACGCCGGCTCTCATCGAGCGCCTCAAGGGGAATTGGCGGTTCCACGTTCTCGTCAAAGGGGATCTTTCCGCTGAGCTGCGGCGGGAGGCCGTGCGAGCCGCGCTCGAACGCGTCGCCGCCGCAAAGCCGGCCGAGCTCTCGTGGGACGTCGATCCCGTCTCCTTTTCATAGTGCTTGACAGGGCCGCCCCGGCTTGGTACCTTTCGACCGAAGGACAGGAGATCCACCCTCGGCGGCCGGACGAGCGAGAGGCCGCGCACCGCGTATCCAGGAGGAACCCCCGGGCACATTCAGGGCTCAGACCGGATGCAGTCGAATCTGCCGGAGCCCGTCGAGATATACGGTTCGAACGGTTCTGTACGGAAGGAGGCGTCTGCCAGATGAGAACGAGAAGCGGGATCGTCGCGTTGCTGGTCGTTTCGCTCCTCGCCGTGTACTCGTGCAAGAGCGTCGAGACGACGAGCGCGATGCTCCATAACGAGCACGGCAACTACCCCAAGGCGATCGAGATGTCGAAGCTCGCGATCGAGAATAATCCCTTGGACGCGGAGGCTCATTTCCAGCTCGGCATCGCGTACAGCTACACGGGGGAAATGAAGGGCGCCTACGCGGAGTTCATGAAGGCCGCCGAGCTCAACCCGAAAAAGATCGCCGACGCCGAGACGAACATCAAATCGAACTGGGCCCGGCATTTCAACCAGGGGCTCAGCGAGTTCCAGACGGAAAACATGGCCGGCGCCGCCCACGAGTTCGAGCTCACGACGCAGGCGGATCCGCGGCAGGTCAAGGGGTGGCTCAACCTCGCCAAGGTCTACTACGCGATGAGCGACAACGACACCACCTATCTCTCGCGCGCCTACGAAACGGTCGACACGCTGATCGCCAAAACGACCGAGCAGGACGAGGAATACGCAAACGTGCTCGCCCTCTCCGGCCAGGTCATGGTGAGGCGCGGCGAGCGGGACAAGGCCGTGACGATATTCGAGAAGCTCCTGCTCGACGATCCGGCCAACTACGAGGTCGTCGAGATCGTCGGCGGCGACTTCCTCGCCAAGCGGGATTGGGAGAACGGCGCGCTGTTCCTGCAGATGGCCGTCGAGGGGCGGAAGAAGACGAACTCCGAGAGTTTCGCCACGTACTACGACCTCGGCGTGGCGTATTTCAACGCCAAAAACTGCACGCAGGCGATCGAAGCCTATCAGAGCGCTCTCGACATAGAGCCCGAGAACAAAGCCGGCAACTACAGCATGCTCCTCTCGTATTACCAGTGCGAGCTTTACGACGACGCGATCGTCCAGGGGCAGCAGTACACCGATAAATGGGGAGACGACCCGAACGGCTGGCGGATCCTGAGCCTCGCGTACAGCAAGAAGGGCATGAAGCTCAAGGCCGAGGACGCGGCGAGGAAGTTCCAGGAGCTCTCCCAGTAGCGGCCGCGATTCGGCGGGGCCGGATCGCCGGCCCCGCCCGCTTTCCCGCGGCGGGCGACAGGGAACGGTTTATGCAATACTCGCGTATTGACAGGGGGTATTCGACGCTATAGATTATCGACGGATTCGGAACGCAGTCATCAAACGTCACCGTTCGATTTTCTTCACGACAGCGTGAAACGGTTTGGGTCGGGACGGAGTCCAGCCAGCAATCAAGATCAATTGACCAGCCGGTTTTGAGATACTTACCGAATTCGCAGTTCTGACCGGTGCAACGGGATGTAGTTTCAGGGGGCGGCGAAAGGCCGCGCGGGACGTTCGCGCGGCCGCGAACGGCCGCATGGCGCGCCCGCGGCGCGAAGCGCGGGGCGCGGCAAGCGAATCAAAGGAGAGGTCTGGGCGTATGGAAATAGCGGAACTCAAGTCGAAGCGGATCGAGGAGCTCATCGAGATAGCGACGGGGCTCAACATCGAGGGCATCAGCAGCATGCGCAAGCAGGAGATCATATTCCGGATCCTCGAGGCGCAGGCGCAGCAGAACGGTCTCATCATGGCGGAGGGCGTGCTTCAGGTGCTTCCAGAGGGGTACGGGTTCCTCCGCTCGGCGAGCTACAACTACCTCCCGGGTCCGGACGACATCTACGTTTCGCCCTCGCAGATCAAGAAATTCGACCTCCGGACCGGAGACACCGTTTCGGGCCAGGTGCGCGCCCCGAAGGAATCGGAGCGCTACTTCGCGCTCCTCAAGGTCGAGGCCGTAAACGCCGACAGCCCGGAGCACCTGAAGGCGAAAACCCTCTTCGACAACCTCACGCCGCTTTACCCGAACGAGATCATCAACCTCGAGCACGATCCCGACGATCTCTCCACCCGCCTCATGAACCTTCTCACGCCGATCGGCAAGGGGCAGCGCGGTCTCATCGTCTCGCCGCCCCGGGCGGGGAAGACGATCATCATGCAGAAGATCGCGAACTCGATCACGACCAATCACCCCGAGGTCTACCTCATCGTGCTCCTCATCGACGAGCGGCCGGAAGAGGTCACCGACATGGAGCGTTCCGTGAAGGGGGAGGTCATCAGCTCGACCTTCGACGAGCCGGCCGACCGGCACGTGCAGGTCGCCGACATGGTGATCGAGAAGGCGAAGCGCCTCGTCGAGCACGGGCGCGACGTCGTCATACTCCTCGACAGCCTTACGCGTCTCGCGCGCGCCCACAACGCCGTCGTTCCGCATTCGGGCAAGATCCTCTCCGGCGGCGTCGATTCGAACGCCCTCCAGCGGCCGAAACGTTTCTTCGGCGCCGCGCGGAACACCGAGGAGGAGGGGAGCCTCACGATCATCGCGACCGCCCTCATCGAGACCGGGAGCCGCATGGACGAGGTGATCTTCGAGGAGTTCAAAGGCACGGGCAACCTCGAGATCGTGCTCGATCGCCGGCTCGCCGACAAGCGCGTATTCCCCGCGATCGACATCTTCCGCTCCGGCACGCGCAAGGAGGAGCTCCTCCTGCCGGACAAGGTGCTGAGCAAGGTCTATATCCTGCGCAAGTTCCTCAGCGACAAGAACGTCGTCGAGGCGATGGAGTTCCTCCTCGAGAAGATCTCCAAGACGAAGTCGAACCAGAAGTTCCTTCAATCGATGAACGCTTAGGGAGCCCGGGGCGCGAAATTTGGATTTGTGTTTCCCGCCGCCGGTTATTACATTTAACCGCTATCCGTGATATACTGATACGGTGCGCCGGCCGTCCGGACCGGCGCGATGGAGAAAGCAGTTCGAGGAGCGTTCGTCATGAAAAAGGAAATCCACCCCGACTACAAGAAGACCAAGATCACCTGCATCTGCGGCAACGTGATCGAGACGTCCTCCACTCAGCAGGACATCCACGTGGAGATTTGTTCCCGGTGCCACCCCTTCTTCACCGGCAAGCAGAAGCTCATCGACACCGCCGGCCGCGTCGAGCGGTTCCAGCGCAAGTACGGCGATTACCGCAAGAAGCAGGGCGGCAAGGACGCCGGCAAATAACCCCTCCCCGCGCACGTGCCTTCCCGAACGCGCGAGCGGTGAACCATGTCCGAAGCTCAGGAGAGAAAACGCCTTCAGGTCGGCGGCCAGGCCGTCATCGAGGGCGTGATGATGCGGTCCCCGACCTGCATCGCGACGGCCGTGCGGACGCCGGACGGCATCGTCGTGAAACGAGAGCCCTTTACGAGCCTCGTCAAGCGCCACCGGCTCCTGGGCGTGCCGATCGTCCGCGGCGCCGTCGCGTTCGTGGAGACCTTCGTCGTCGCCGTCAAGGCGCTCTCCTACTCGGCGGAGATCGCCTCCGCGGAGCCGGGCGCCGCGGGAGCCGGGAAGGAAAGCGCCGAAGCGGGAAGGGGCCCGGCGGAGATCGCGCCCGCCGAGGGCCGCGGCAAAGCCCGCGGAAAAGGTCTGTCGGCTCTTTCCATCGCGGCGACGCTCGCCGCCGCGTTCCTCATCGGATTCGCGATCTTCTTTTACCTCCCGCTCGTTCTCACGGAGCTCACCGGGCTTCGCGGCGGCGTGCTGTTCAATCTCGTCGACGGAGTCATCCGGCTCGCCTTTCTCCTCGTCTACATCGTGCTCATCACCCGCTGGAAGGAGATGCGGCGGATATTCGAGTACCACGGCGCCGAGCACAAGGCGATCGCGGCGTTCGAGGCGCACGGAACGGCGACGCTCGAGAACACGCGCGACTACCCGACGACGCACGCGCGGTGCTCGACGAGCTTCCTGCTGCTCGTGGTCGTCGTGAGCGTCCTCGTCTTCATGATGCTCGGGCGCCCGGACACGATCGGGGAGAAGCTGCTTCGATTCGCCTTCATCCCCGTGATCGGCGGCGTCTCCTACGAGCTGCTCAAGCTCTCCGCGCGGCCGGGGGCGCGCCGGTACTTCGCGCCGCTCGTGCGGCCCGGGCTCGCGCTCCAGAGGCTCACGACGAAGGAGCCGGACGCCGGCCAGGTCGAGGTGGCGATCGCCGCGCTCGACGCGTGTCTCTCCGAGAATCCTGTGGCTTCCTAGCCGTTCATCCGCTACAGTTGTTCCCCGGCGGCGCGCCGGCGCGCGTCCGCCGCGTCCGAACGGAGCGTCCATGGAGTCCAGCAACCGCTACGAAAACGTGATCCGGCGTTTCGAACAGCTGACCGACGAGCTCGCGAAGCCCGAGAACATCCGCAACCAGGCTCTCTACCGCAAGCTCGCCCGGGAGCGCGGCGACCTCGAGAAGGCCGTCGCGGCGATCCGGCGCCTGCGGGATCTCGAGAAGCGCCGCGACGAGGACGCCGCAATCGTACGCGCGGGAGGGGACCGGGAGCTCGTCGAGCTCGCGCGCTCCGAGCTCGACGAGCTCGAGCGGGAGATCGACGAGACGCGGGAGCGCATCAAGGTGCTGCTCCTCCCCCGCGACCCCGACGATTCGCGCAACACGGTGTTCGAGATCCGCGCCGGAACGGGCGGTGACGAAGCGGCGCTCTTCGCGGCGGATCTCGCGCGGATGTACCGCCTCTTCTCGGAGCGGCACAGCTGGAAGGTGGAGCCCCTCAGCTCGAGCCCGACCGAGATCGGCGGGTTCAAGGAGATCATATTCCTCGTGTCGGGGGAGAACGCGTACGGCAAGCTCAAGTTCGAGAGCGGCGTCCATCGCGTCCAGCGCGTCCCCGTGACGGAGGCGGGCGGAAGGATCCACACCTCCGCCGTGACGGTGGCGGTGCTTCCCGAGGCGGAGGAGATAGACGTCCAGATCGATCCGAACGACCTGCGCATCGACGTTTTCCGGTCGCGGGGACCCGGCGGGCAGTCGGTGAACACGACCGACTCCGCCGTGCGGATCACGCACATCCCGACCGGAATGGTGGTCCAGTGCCAGGACGAGAAGTCGCAGCACAAGAACAAGGCGAAGGCGATGAAGGTGCTCCTCGCGCGGCTGCTCGAGCGGGCGCGCACGGAGCAGGAGTCGAAGATCGCGCAGGCGAGGCGCAGCATGATCGGCTCGGGGGACCGCAGCGACAAGATCCGCACGTACAACTATCCGCAGAGCCGCGTCACGGACCACCGGATCGGCCTCACCCAGCACAACCTCAAGGGCGTCCTCGACGGCGATCTCGACGCGATCGTCGACGCGCTCGCGCTCGCGCACCGCGAGGAGCTGCTCCGGCGCGAGATGGAGCCGGCGAAGGGCGCCGGCGCATGAGATGCGGCGGACGGAATCCGTGAAGAGGGTGACGGTTCTCGAGGCGCTGCGGCTCTCCGAGGCCTACCTCGCGGGGCGCGGCGTCGAGGGGGCGCGTCTGAGCGCGGAGCACCTCCTCGCGCGCCGGCTGGGGTGCTCGCGGCTCGATCTCTACCTGCGATTCGACCGCGACGTCGCACCCGACGCCCTCGAGGCGATGCGCGGGGATCTGCGGCGCCGCGGCGAGCGCTACCCGCTCCAGTACATCATCGGCGAAATCGAATTCGTCTCGCTTCCCTTCCGGGTGCGCGAAGGCGTCTTCATCCCGCGGCCCGAGACCGAGCTTCTCGTCGAGAGGATCGACGCGCTCGCCGGCGAACGCGTGGAGGCTCGCTTCCTCGAGCTCGGCGTCGGTTCCGGCGTCGTTTCGGGGAGTCTCGCGGCGGGGCACCCGGCCTGGCGCGGAACGGCGTTCGACGTCTCGCCGGCGGCGGTTTCGTGCGCGAGGGAGAATATCCGCGCGCTCGGCGCGGGGGACCGGGTCGATCTCTTCGTCGCGGACTCGTTCGACGCCGTCGCCGGCGGCCGGCGTTTCGACGTCGTCGCGTCGAATCCGCCCTACGTGAGAAGCGGCGAGATCGACGGTCTCGCTCCGGAGGTCTCGCGCTGGGAGGCCCGCGCGGCGCTCGACGGCGGCGAGGACGGCACGCGATTC
>JAGUZZ010000028.1:0-2888 GCA_020060525.1 bacterium
CGCGCCGGATCAGGCCGAAAGCTCTTCCACGATCGTTTGGATCTTGCGCTTGAGCGCCGGGTCCGCGTCGGCGGCCGCGCGGACCTTCGCGCACGCGTGGAGCACCGTGCTGTGATCGCGATTGCCGAAATAGGAGCCGATCGCGACCAGCGACGCGTCGGTGAGATCGCGCGCGACGTACATCGCGACCTGCCGCGCGAGAACGACGCGGGCGATGCGCGTTTTGGCCTTGAGCGTCTCGAGGGGGATGTCGAAGTGCTGCGCGACGGTCTTCTTGATGAGCGGGATGGAGGGCTTCCGCGCGGCGGACGGCTTCATGAAATCCCGAAGAACCTCCCTCGCGAGCTCCAGGTTGGCCTCCCGGCACGTGAGGCTCGAGTAGGCGAGGATGCGGACGAGAGAGCCCTCGAGCTCGCGTATGTTGCTCTTGACGTTCTCGGCGATGAACTGGATCACGTCGTCCGGGATGAGGATCTTCTCCTTCTCCACCTTTTTTCGGAGGATCGCGATCCTCGTCTCGACGTCGGGCGGCTGAATGTCGGCGACGAGACCCCACTCGAAGCGCGAGACGAGCCGCTCCTCGAGCCCCGGGATCTCCTTCGGCGGCCGGTCGCTCGTGACGACGATCTGCTTGTTCGCGTTGTGCAGCGCGTTGAAGGTGAAGAAGAACTCCTCCTGCGTGCTCTCCTTGCCGGCGAGGAACTGCACGTCGTCGATGAGCAGGACGTCGATCGAGCGGTAGCGCTCCTTGAAGGCGTGGGTCGTCCCGGAGCGGATCGCTTGAATGAGCTCGTTCGTGAAGCCCTCGGAGGTCGCGTACGAGACTCGCAGGCGGGGATGGTTCGCGATGACGTGATGCCCGATAGCCTGAACGATGTGCGTCTTGCCGAGCCCCGCGCCCCCGTAAATGAAGAGCGGGTTGTACACCTGCGCCGGCTGGTCGGCGACGGCCCGCGCCGCCGCGTTCGCCATGCGGTTCGAGCCGCCGACGATGAACTCGTCGAAGACGTAGCGGGCGTTGAGATGGCATCCGCTCGCGATCGCGACGGGATCGTTCACGACGATAGCCCGCGTGGCGTGGGCCTCGGGGGCCGTGGCGCGCTCGGGGACGGCGGCCGCGACGAATTCGAGCTTCGGCTCGCCGCCGAGAACCTCCCGCGCCGCGTACTCGATCTTGTCCCGATGGTGCTCGGCGAGCCAATCGACGAAGAACGGGTTGGGCCCCTCGATAACGAGCCGGCCCCCGTCGCAGGCGACGAGACGGGTCGGTTTGAACCACGTCTGGAAGCTCTGCGCGTTGACGAGCGTTGCGAGGCGCTCGAGAATGGCGTCCCAGCGGCGTGCGAGCTCTTCCTTCATCGCCGAATAGAGAGAGTTTAAGCCTCGAACGCTTCCCCGACGGGGAAGCAAAACCCCTTCAGGAGATTCCGCTAAATCCCTTGAAATTAGAGCGGCTTTCCACAATTGTGGAAAACGACGCAACTCTAATTATTACAATAAAATCGGCGGGAAACTATCAAAAGGTTCGGAGCGTTATCCACAACACAAGATGGGTGCCTTGAAAAAATGTAAGCCTATGTGTTATATATCGCTCATGGGGGTTCTCCCCCCCCTGTCCCGCGGGCGGTAATCTACCATAAGCCCCCAGGGGTGGCAAGAAAATTCTGGCGCGCGGGGGAAAAATTTTCTAACAGGCTCTCCCATAACGAATTACAAGAAGCGCGAGGACGATTTGCGCGAGAGGCAGGGGAGCGGCGCATCCGGGCGGATCCGGGCACGCGGCAAAACCCCCGAAGGGGCAAGGAGATAGAAACTCGCATTATTATCCGCTTGACAACGAAAGAGCGCTTTCCTATTCTATTCTGCTTTTGTATAATAGGGCCTGATATCGGGTAGGATGTTTCCACCAGCAGCGAAGGGCGCAGATCATGAAAAGAACGTTCCAGCCGCATAACACGAGAAGGAAAACGACCCACGGATTCCGAAAGCGCATGGCTACGAAGAACGGCCGCAAGGTCCTGCAAAGGAGGAGAACGAAGGGAAGAAAACGTCTCACCGTCTGACAGCGAAGGATGTGATGCCCGGTGGCATCACGGAGACTCGAAAGCAATCGCCAGTTTCGTATTGTTTATAGCGAAGGTTTGAGGGAAGCCGGGAGCAGGGTCGTCATCTACCACCTGAAGCGCGAAGACGGCGGCGTCGTTCCCGGGTTCGTAGCAAGCAAGAAAATAGGCAAGGCCTGTCAGCGAAATCGGGCGAAGAGGCACATGAGGGAGATATTCAAGCGGCTCGAAAAACGTTTCGCCGAGCGCAACCTCTGGATCGTATTCATCGCCTCGTTCAACCCGAAGGAAAGCACGTTCCAAGAAATCTACACGGATGTCGAACGCTCGCTCGAGAGGGCCGGACTCCTGATATCGAACGGATGATTAAGAGAATCGCCGCATACATCGCTCTCGCGCTGGTGCGCATATACAGAGCAACCATCTCTCCATATCATCCACCGGTGTGCCGGTTCATACCGTCGTGTTCCCAGTACGCGGAGGACGCGATCCGCCGCCACGGCCCCGGCCGCGGCGCGGCGCTCGCCGCGAAGCGTCTTCTCAGGTGCCATCCGTTCGCGCGGGGCGGATACGACCCCGTGCGCTGATTTCGATAGGACCGTTCCGAGGCCTGCCCGATCGCCGCATCTACGAACCGCCCGCTTCCCGGGAAAAAGAGGAGTTCATGGATCGAAGATCGTTGCTCGCGATCGTCATCACGTTCGCCATTCTCATCGGCTGGGAAGCGCTCTACATGGCGCCGAAACGCAACGAGCTCGCGCGCAGGCACGCGGCGGAGCTCGAGTCGCGCCGGCAGGCCGACTCGCTCGCCGCGCTCGAGCAGCC
>JAGUZZ010000172.1:0-12400 GCA_020060525.1 bacterium
AGGATGGCGAGAAGAGCGCATGCGATGGCGCAGAGACGTTTCATGCCGAACCTGCCTTTCGACGCGGGCTACCGCACGATGACGAGCTTCCTCGTGATGAGATCCTTGCCGGCGCGGAGCCGGTAGTAGTAAACGCCCGAGTCGACCCGCGCCCCGGCGTCGTTCCTGCCGTCCCACGTCTCGACGTGCCGCCCTGCCTCGAGCTCCCGCTCGACGAGCGTGCGCACGCGGGCGCCCCGCACGTCGAAGATCGAGAGGTTCGCGGGGGAGGCGGAGGCGAGGTAGAAGGCGATGCTGGTCGCTGGGTTGAACGGGTTCGGGTAGTTCTGATACAGGGTCGTCGGCTTCGGGGGGAGGGAGACCGAGAGCGTCGGCGAGAACCATTCGCCCTCACGTGAGACCGCACCGATCCGGTAGAGGTAGGTTTTCCCGGCGAGGACCCTCTCGTCGCGGTACTCCGTGCCGCTCCCCGCGGGAACCGGCGCCTCCGTGATCCGCTCGAGCGCCTCCTCGGTCGTCTCCGAGCGGTAGATATGAAAGCCCTCGAAGGGCGCCGAGGCGCTCGCCTCCCAGGCGAGCAGGACGGCGTCGTCTCGAAGCTCGACGAGGAACGAGGCGAAAGCGACGTCCACGGTCGAGCTGATGCCGGCGCAGTACCAAAAGCCGCCCTTGACCCAGTTCGAGGCGCCGGCCGTGACGCCGATCGCCGGCTGCCCCGCCGTGTCGTAGACGCCGTAGCCTCCGCCCGACCGCACCCCGCCGCCGTTCCCGAAGTGCCCGTGCAGCACTTGGTACTGGGCGAAAGCGGTGGACGGGAGCGCCGTGATAAGCGCCGCTCCCAAGAGAAAACAGAGGACCTTCGTATTCATGACCGGCCTCCCTTGCATATACTCTTTATTGGACAAAGAATTACCCCGATCCGACACAGTCACGGGCCATATTTCCGCATCGCCGCAGTTCTGTCAAGAGGACGTTTCGATTCCCCGGAGCCTGGCCTCGGGCAAACTCTTTTACGCGGAAGAAATGTTGACGAAGCATGCGTAAACTGTCGTTGACTCGAGCCGTCCGCGCATGGTACAATACCGCCGCTTGGTCGAAGAGCGAACGATCGAGAACTCAATAACCATTCGAGATCTTTGCACAGCGGCTCGGAGCCGCCCTGATCGAAGGCATAGAGACTCTTTGCAGCTGCGGCATTGCATCGACGTCTGATAGCGCATCATCGGCTGGACAAAGGTCATTCTTCCATAGACGACGGCGGACGGCGTCTTCGCGCTGCGGCGAAGGCGTCCGGGATTCGGAAGAAGGCCATGAGCTTCGCTCGACATATCCCCACCACGGCTCCTGGTAGCCCACCTTCGTATAAATCGGCGCTCAACATGATGAGGCGAAAGAGCGGTCCGGCCCGGCGCCGGGCCATGCAGGGAGGTGATGTCCCCCCGGAATAGAAAGGCGTTCCCGTTCAGTATGCCCGCGGCAAGCGGCCGCGGGAGGTGCAGGTCAGGATAGGAGGACTGTAAGATGAACGTGAAACGGACATCCTTCATGATGTGCCTCGTATGCCTGATGCTCGCATCCACTCTTGCTGCACAGGATGACGATATAGCGGTCGTTCGGAAGGACAACGTTGTTCGCCTCGCCTCTCCGAGCGTGTCGGCCGAGTTCGACGTCGCGCATTGGGTCGCGACGGGCGAGCTCATACTCGCGGCCGGCCCGGTGAACAACACCAACAAAGCGACGCCCGGTCCCGCGCCCGCCCCCTATGCACAGGCGGTCGTTTGGGAGAAGGGGATCGAGCAGCTCGGCGCCTCGGCGACGATCTGCGACGGCATCACGTTCGTCAACGGTCCCCAGTGGGTCGCCAACAAGCCGGCGCTCGTTCTCTGGACGATCCGGATTCCGAACCCCTCCAGACGTCTCCTCAGTGAGTTCTCCCGTGACCTCACGCTGCAGCTCTGGGTGGACTGGAACGAGAATAAGGTGTGGGAGAAGAGGGAGCGCGTCATTGAACAGACGCTCAACTTCGCCGATCTCCTTCCTTCCAGCGCGCCTTATATCGAGATCCAGTACATGACGAGCTTCGTCGTGCCCCGCATCACGCACTTCGCGGGCGGATACGGAGTCACGAAGTACGAGGCGAAGGTGTGGGTGCGCGGCGGGTTGACCTACGACGATCCCGACGCGAGCCCCGTCGGAGAGACGCTCTTCGGCGAGTACGAGGATTATCTCCTCAACTGGTTCGAGATTCAGACCGGCACGAAGACCAAGGGATAGCGGATGCGAATGCAGCCGTTTGAAGTCTGCGCAATCAATGCTTCCGTCACCGACCGCGGTGATGCGGAGAAAGGACTTGCCATGTTACATCGGAAGACCCTGTTGAGCTGCGCGGCGATGCTTCTGGCTTTCGCGATCCTCCTCCCTTCGGTCCAGTCAGCCGATGCAGTGGAGGACGTGAAGGCCAAGATTGCGCCGGCCCTCAACGCGCAATTGTCGGCGGCACGGCCGGGCGAATACGTGACGGCCGTCGTCAAGATGGCCGCCGCGGCCAACCTGAAATCGCTTCGCGGCGACAAGCGGGCGGTCCTGACCGAGCTCCGCGCCGTCGCGGGGCAATCGCAGGACGGCCTCGCGCGGCACCTCGAGAGCGCCGCCGTGAAGCCGAAAGTGAAACTTACGAGACAGTTTTGGATCGACAACATCATGCTCGTTCAGGCGACGCCGGACGTGATCCGCGGGATCGCGTCCCGCCCGGACGTGCTGAAGGTGTTCGACAACTATACGATGACGCTGCCGCCGCAGGAGCGCAGCGTGAACCAGACCCCGACGCCGCTCTGGGATTCGATCAGGAAGATCGGCGCCAAGCAGGTCTGGAGCACCTACGGCCTCAACGGCGCGGGCGTGCGGGTCGGCGGCCTCGATACGGGCGTCGACATCGCGCACCCCGATCTCGCCGGCAAGATGGTCACCACGAGCCCGGGCGACCCGACCTATCCGGGCGGCTGGGCCGAGTTCAACAGCACGGGCGGCCGGGTCGTGGGATCGGTGCCGCACGACTCCGACCAGCACGGGACGCATACGATGGGAACGGCCGCGGGCGGCAGCGCGAGCGGCTACGCGATCGGCGTGGCGCCGGGCGCGAACATCATGCACGGTCTCGTGATCCCGGGCGGCAGCGGCTCGTTCGTGCAGGTGGCCGCCGGCATGCAGTGGATCATCGATCCCGACGGCAACCCCGCCACCGACGACGGCGCGGACGTCGTCAACATGTCGCTCGGCGCGACCGGCACCTACAGCGACATGGTCGCCCCGACCGACAACATGGTCGCCGCGAACGTGTTCCCGAGCTTCTCGATCGGCAACAGCGGTCCGAACGCGAGCACGACGGGAAGCCCCGGCAACGTTCCGAGCGCCTACGGCGTCGGCGCCACCGACTCCCTCGACGTGATCGCGAGCTTCTCGAGCCGCGGTCCCGTCACCTGGAACTATCCGCCGTACGTCGGCACCTGGATCAAGCCGGACATCTCCGCGCCGGGCGTCATGATCTTCTCGGCGATTCCGGGCGGATCGTGGGAAGGCGACTGGAGCGGCACCTCCATGGCCGCGCCCCACGTCACGGGCACCGTGGCCCTCATGGTCCAGGCGAACCCGACGATGACCGTCGAGACGATGAAGCAGCTTCTCGCCCAGACGGCTATCGACCGGGGCGACGCCGGTATGGACAACACCTACGGCTGGGGACGCGTGAACGCGTTCGCGGCCGTTTCGGCGGCCCTCACGGGGATCGGCACCCTGGAGGGGACGATCTACAGCAACATGGGCGGCACCGTCGAGGGCGCGAAGGTGACCCTCACCGACACCGGCCAGCGCGTGTACTCCGACGCGAGCGGCCATTACCTGCTCAAGGCCGTCGCCGGGGATCACACCGTCGAGGTCACCCGGTTCGGCTACGATCCCTACACGACGACCGTGACGGTCGCGGCGGACGCGACGACGACCCTCGACGTGACGCTCTCGCAGCTCCCGTCGGGCTTCATCGCCGGCTTCGTGACCGACCTGGAGACGGGCGAAGGGGTCGCGGCGAGCATCGCGATCAAGTACCTCGGCGACGTGGTTCTCTCCACGTCGACGAACCCCGCGACGGGCGAGTACAGCGTGACGCTTCCCGTCGGAAGCTACGATCTCGTCTTCACGCCGGTCTTCCCGTATCCCGTGACCTCGCGGACGGGGATCGCCGTCGTAGAAGGCGCGACGACCACGCTCGACGTCGCTCTCCAGCGGGCTCAGATCCTCGTCGTCGACGACGACGCGGGAAAGGCCTACCAGACCTTCTTCGAGCAGGCCATCGCGGGTTCGGGACGGTCGTATCTGACCGTTTCGACGCCTCCGACGGCCGCTTCGATGGCGCTCTTCGAATCGGTGGTCTGGCTCACGGGCGACGACTACACGACCACTCTGACCGCTGCCGATCAGACCGAGATCGCCGCCTTCCTCGACGGGGGCGGACGGCTCTTCATCAGCGGCCAGGACATCGGGTACGACATCAGCACGAGCGCGTTCTACGCGAGCTACCTGCACGCCTCCTACGTGCAGGACGACGTGAACCTCGGGGCCGTCATCGGAGTCGAAACGAACCCCGTCGGCTACGGATTCGCGTGCGACATCAAAGGCGGCAGCGGCGCGAACAACCAGGCGTACGCCTCCGAGATCAACCCGATCGCGCCGGCGCAAGCCGCGTTCGTGTACAACCCCGACGTGCCCTCGGCGGCGACGACGGCGAACGACGTCGTGAAGACCGGCGTCTCGCCGAACGCCATTACGAGCTCCGGCACGGCGGGCCTCTCGTTCGACAACGGCGTCTACAAGCTCGTCTACTTCGCGTTCGGCTTCGAGGCCGTCGCGGACGAGGGAACGCGGACGCTGCTCATGGACCGGATCCTCGATTGGCTGCAGGGCTATCCGAGGATCGTCCATACGCCGCTCGGAGGAACCGAGGATACCGAGCATCCATACCGGGTGGCGGCGTTCATCACGTCCGACTACTTCCCGCTCGATCTCGCCTCCTTCTTCGTCGTGTACGACGCGGGGATGGGGGACGTGAGCGTTCCGATGGTCTCGACGGGCGTTCCCGACGAGTACGCGGCGTTCATCCCGGCGCAGGCGATCGGGACCGAGGTCGCGTACTACATCGTCGCGAGCGACACCGAGGGCCATACGACCTACGACCCGATGGGCGCTCCTGGCGGCCGGCACGTCTTCACGGTCGCCTACGACACTCAGAAGCCCGTTATCATCCACATGGCGCACCGCAACACGAACGACCTCGCGGGTCCCTACCACGTCTACGCCGAAGCGTTCGACAACATCGGCGTCGAGTGCCTGTACCTCATGTGGTCCAAAAACGGCGGCGCCTACCATCGCGAGCGCATGGAGCTCCTGCCCGACGGGCGCTACCACGCGGCGATACCGGGACCGTGCGTCGTCGGAGATTATTTCGATTACTACCTCTACGCCATGGACGAGGCGTACGCCGCAAACGTGCGGCGTCTGCCGTCGTTCGGCGCGTATCACTTCGAGATCGTCGAGTACTTCGCGTGGGATTTCGAGGTCGACGACGGCGGCTTCCTCCAGACGGGGAACGTCTGGGAGTGGGGCGAGCCGACGAGCGGCCCGGGCGCCGCGCACTCGGGGACGAAGCTCTGGGCGACGAAGCTCGCCACGACCTACCCGAACTCGTCGAACGCGAAGCTCGATATCCCGCCGATCACGCTCGCGGCGAGCAAGCCGTACGCGATCCTCACGTTCTGGCACTGGTACGAGCTCGAGACCAACTACGACGGCGGCAACGTCAAGGTCTCGGCCGACGGCGGCGAGACGTGGGAGATCGTGACGCCCATGGGCGGATACGACGGCACGGCCCGGACGACGAACGCCGGGATCCCCGGAGAGCTCTGCTTCACCGGATACAACAACATGTTCTGGCAGCAGGAGCTCTTCGATCTCTCGGCCTACGCGGGCGAGTCGATCATGATCCGCTTCCACATGGGAAGCGATCCGAGCGTCTATAAGGCCGGCTGGTACGTCGACGACGTGATGCTCCGCAGCACGGACGTCGACGACATCCCGCCGGTCATCAGCGGCACCACGGTGCCGGGGAGCACCTTCGACACGGCAGGACCGTACACCGTCACGACCCGCGTGATGGATCCGCTGTCCGGCGTCGCGGGGGTCTCCATTTTCTACACGGTCGATAACGGCGCCACCTTCATGGAGATCCCGATGACGCAGGGCGCGGGCGATCTGTACACGGGAGGCATCCCGGGACAGCCCGCCGGCACGCGCATCAAGTTCTACGTGAAGGCGACCGATACGTCGGCCGAGGCGAACGAGACGGTCGATCCGGCCGGAGCGCCGGCGGCCCTCTACGCGTTCGGCATCATGCCGTCGGCGCCGATCCTCGTCGTCGTGAGCGGCTCCACGACGGGCACCTCCGTCGCCATGTTCCAGGAAGCGCTTTCCGCGGAGGGCCACGAGGCCGATTATTGGAACCGGACGACGCAGGGATGGATCGCGACGGACAAGCTGCTCCTCTACAAGTACGTGTTCGTCGACGAGCCGAGCGGTCTCACCGCCGCCCAGATGACGGCGCTGACGACCTATCTCAACGCCGGCACCCTCGGCGCGAAGAAGCGGCTCGTTCTCATGGGCCGCGATCTCGGCTTCAGCTCGACGACCCGTCCGTGGCTCGAGCAGTACCTGCGCGCGAACTATGTCCAGGACAACCCGGCGTACTACCAGATCTCGGGCTATCCGGGCGACCCGATCGGCGCGGGGGAGACCTTCGTCATCGCGGGCTCCTATCCCGATGAATGGCAGCGGTCGACCGCGTACCCGGGCGGCGAGATCGTGTACCAGTACACCGGCACCGGCACCGCGACCGACCGAGTCGCGCTGCAGGGCGAGTACGAGAAGGAAGGCAAGGAATGGGACGGCATCGTGCCGAACGCGCCGAAGAGCCTCGACGCGGCGGCGGCGATCAAGTACAACGCCGAAAAATACCGTTCCGTCGCCTTCGCCTTCAACCTGTACTACATCCAGCAGCCCGCCCGCAGGGCCGCGGTGATGGACCGGACGATCGCGTGGCTCTCGGCGCCGGATATCCTCCATGCGCCTCTGCACGACACCGAGGACGTCGACAATCCGTACCCGGTGGTCGCGCAGGTGTATTCGGAGACGCTCGATCCGGCGCGCGTGCGCCTCGTGTACGACGTCGGTTCGGGCCCCGTCGAGATCGGTATGATCCCGACCGGCGCGCCTGACGAGTACCGCGCGTACATCCCGGCGCAGCCGAACGGAACGACGGTGCAGTACTACCTGTACGCGTCGAACCTCGACGGCACGACCGCCTACCATCCGTCCGGCGCCCCGGCGCAGAAGCACCTCTTCCGCGTGACGACCGACATCACGCCTCCGGAGATCGTGCACGCGCCGCTCGGCAACGTGGCGGATCTCGCCGGTCCGTACATCGTCAGGGCGACGATCACCGACAACATCGGCGTCGACCCGGCGAGCGTCACGCTCACGTACAACAAGAACGGCGCCATCAACACGACGATTCCGATGGCCGCCGCGGGCGAAGACGTGTACGAGGCCGCGATCCCGGGTCCGGCGGTTCTCGGCGACGTGTTCAACTACTACATCATGGCCCGCGACGTCGCGACCGTGCCCAACACGGCGCGCAACCCGTCGGCCGGATACCACACGTTCACGATCGTCGATTACTACGCGTGGGATTTCGAAGCCTCGGACGGCGGCTTCGCCGCCTACGGGAACGACTGGGAGTGGGGCGATCCGACGAACGGTCCGATGGACGCTCATTCGGGCGTCAACGTCTGGGCCACGAAGCTCGGCGCCAACTACTCCCTGAGCTCGAACTCGAGGCTCGAGACCCCGGCTATCGTGATTCCGACCTCCGCCGCGTACGCGACTCTCAGCTTCTGGCAGTGGTACCGGAACGAGTCCAACTACGACGGCGGCAACGTGAAGATCTCGACGGACGGCGGCGCCACGTGGACGCTGCTCACCCCCGACATCGGCTACAACGGGACCTCCAGGTCGACGACGGCGGGCATCCCGCTCGAACCGATCTTCACGGGAACGGCGACCGGGAACTTCTGGCACAAGGTGACGTTCAACCTCACGCCGTACAAGGGCCAGTCCTCCATTATCCGCCTGCACTTCGGAAGCGACGGATCCGTCGCGTACGAAGGATGGTACGTGGACGACTTCATGATCGCCGGAACCAACGACACCGAAGGTCCGGCGTTCGTATCGACCACGGTGCCCTCCAGCACGTGGGATACGGTCGGCCCCTACGTCGTGACGACGAAGGTCGTCGACGGGCTCGCGGGCGTCGCGTCCGTGACGCTCTACTACAGCACGAACGACGGCGCGAGCTGGAGCTCGGTCGCGATGACGCCGACGGGCGTCGCCGACACGTATGCAGGCAACATCCCGGGCCAGCCGTCGAGCACGCGGATCAAGCTCTACCTCGCGGCCGTGGACAACGCCGCGAACACGAGCCTCAATCCGGCGGGCGCGCCGGCCGATACGTACCAGTTCGGCATCATGCCGTCCGGGGATTATCTCGTGATCCTCGGCGGAGGCTCGATGACGCCCGCGCAGACGTACATCGACGCCTTCACGGCGATCGGAAGGACCTGCGACGTCTGGAACTGGGACAGCCAGGGACTTCCGACGCTCGCGATGCTGAACGCCTACGCGGGGATCATCGTGGACGAGAGCTGGTACTTCGACACGAACCAGATGACCCTCCTCACGAACTTCCTCACGCAGAACGACGGCGCGAAGCAGCAGATCGCGTTCTGGGGACGCGACATGTCGTACGGCTCGACGGCGAGAGCGTTCATGGAGCGCTTCACCGGCATGGCCTACGTTCAGGACAACCCCGGGAACACGTTCCGCTGGCTCTGGAGCGCGCCGGGCGATCCCATCGGAAACGACGAGCATATCCAGATCGTCGGCAGCTATCCCGACGAGCTGAAGCTCTCGACGACGTATCCGGGCGCTCAGGTCGTCTTCAAGTACCGCGAGACCGGAACGATGTCCGCCGGGATCGAAACCGAGGAAGAGCTTCTTGCCTTCTATTACAAGGAAGGCAAGGAGTACGACGGCGTCTGGCCGATGGCCCCGCTCGGGCCCGACAGCGCCGCGGCCGGCCGGTACGTGGGCGAGTACCACGTGTCGGCGTATTTCGCTTTCCAGCTCAACTACATCACGGATGCCGCCACTCGGGCGGGCGTTCTTGACCGTACGCTGAACTGGCTCGCGACGGCGGCGTCGGCTATCGGCGCGACCGGAGGCATGGGAGGCGCCGCGCCGGAGATCCCGGCCGCGCTCACCCTGTTCCAGAACTATCCGAACCCGTTCAACCCCGTCACGGCGATCCAGATCGGCGTGCCCGCGGGCCTCAAGGGAGGCGCGGCGCTCCGGATCTACAACGTGAAGGGCGAGCTCGTTCGGACGCTCTTCGAGGGCACGGTTCAGCCCGGCGTCCATACGTACCGTTGGGACGGCACCAACGACGACGGGCGCCAGGTCACCTCTGGGATCTACTTCTACAGGTTCTCCTGCGGAAGCGAGAGGCTCACGAGGAAGATGGTGCTCTTGCGGTAGCGCGTGAAGCTTCGGGGGCTCCCCGCGGTCGCGGGGAGCCCCCGGGCTCATTTCGAGGGAGGAGGGCGGACGATGAAAGCGGCTCATACGATCCTTCTCGGAGCGCTCGTTTTCTCCGTTTTCGTTGCCGCCGGTCCGGCGTCCGGCGGGGGCCAAGAGGTGCTGGTCGGCGAGCTTTCCCACACGCCGCCGCCGGAGGTCTCGATCTGTTTCTGCGGATCGTATCTTCTCGCCGGCGAACCCGAACCGAAGGCGGTGTATCTCGTTTCCGAGAGCATCGATCTCTCCCCCTACGTGGGGCTCCGGATCACCGTGCACGGCAGGTCGTTCACGGGCCTCTGCTCCGGCACGCTCGCGCGGTCGTGCGATTTCTTCGCGGTCGAGAAGGTCGCGGCGGCGGTTCGCGCCGACGCGGAAGGGGCGACCTGGGGAGCGATCAAATCGCTGTATCGCTGACGGACGCCCGGGACGGGCGATCGAAGAAGCGCTTCGTCCCGCGCCGTTCCCGCCGCCGAACTACTCTTGACAGAGCGCGCGCCGGGCGATATTATCAATAACAATTACTATTATTGATAATATGGCCGATCAGATACGCATACGTCGCTCGAAGCAGCGCGAGATCATACTCGAGGAGCTCATGAAGCTCGGAAGTCATCCGAGCGCCGACGAGCTCTACGATCGCGTGCGGAAGCGCCTCCCGCATATAAGTCTCGGCACCGTATATCGCAATCTGGAGATACTATCCCGCGAGGGCGTCATACGGAGGCTCGCGCTCGACGGTCCGCGCATGCGCTTCGACGGCGGGCGGGACGAGCACCATCACATTCGATGCATCCGCTGCGGACGCGTCGACGACGTTCCGGCGCCGGCCGCGGCCTCCGAGAGCGAGCGAAGCGCCGCCCGGCGCACCGGGTACCTCGTCGTCGAGCGGCGCGTCCAGTACCTCGGCGTGTGTCCCGCGTGCCGCAGAAAGGATCGGGTGAGCTGACGTGGTCTCTCGAGCGGATATCCGGTCCGGAAGCGGACGTCTCGACGTCCGCGAGCTCGAGCGGCTCTACCGCAGGTACAACAGGCCGTCGTTTCGTTCGAGCGATCCGGTCGAGTTCGTGCACCGGTACGGCGATCCGAGGGACCGCGAGGTCGCCGCGATCGTCGCCTCATCGCTCGCCTTCGGATCCGTCAAGCAGATACGAGCGAGCGTCGAGCGGGCCCTCGGGCCGCTCGGCCGCTCGCCCGCGGCCTTTCTCGCGGAGACGCCGTCCCGGCGGCTCGCGGCGATCTATTGCGGCTTCAAGCACCGCTGGATAACGGGGGAGGACCTCGCGGGGCTGCTCGGCGGGGTCCGGGGGGCGATGGCGGCGCACGGTTCGCTCGGCGGGCTGTTTATGTCGCGGCTCGAATCGAACGCCCGCGACACGGGATCCGCGGCGGGGTTCTTCGCCGACGAGATCCGGCGGCGCGGAAGCGGCTTCCGCGGGTGTCTGCTGCCGTCCCCGCGGAACGGAAGCGCGTGCAAAAGGCTCCATCTGTTTCTCAGGTGGATGATCCGCAAGGACGAGATAGACGCGGGGCTGTGGCCGGACGCGCCGGCCTCGATCCTTCTCGTGCCGCTCGACGTCCATGCGTTTCGCGCGGCCCGGGCGTTCGGTCTCACGCGGCGCGGCGCCGCGGATCATACGGCGGCGGTCGAGGTGACTGCCGGATTTCGGGAGATCTCGCCTGCCGATCCCGTGAAATACGATTTCGCGATCGCCCACGAGGGGATGAACGCCGCCGCCCGAGGGAGAGGAAGCCATGACTGATTTCTTCGTCCGTTTCGCGCTCTCGATCTGGGAGACGTTTCGGGAGATGTCTCCCTACCTCCTCCTCGGCTTTTTCGTGGCAGGGGTTCTCTCCGTCCTCGTGAGGCCGGAGCTCGTCGAGCGGCACCTCGGCGGCAGGGGGCTCTGGCAGGTCGCGAAGGCGGCCGTTTTCGGAGTCCCGCTCCCCCTGTGCTCATGCGGGGTCATTCCGGTCGCCGCCTCCCTCCGGCGCCACGGTGCGGGGGCCGGGGCGACGACCTCCTTCCTCATATCGACGCCGCAGACCGGCGTCGACAGCATCATGGTGACGTATTCCCTGCTCGGGCCCGTCTTCGCGGTGTTTCGGCCCGTCGTCGCGTTTCTGAGCGGGCTTTTAGGCGGGGCGCTCGTGAACGCGTTCGGACGCGAGACGGGACCGGCCGCGGAAACGCGCCCGGCGTGCACCGCCGAATGCTGCAGCCCCGTCGAGGGGCGCCGCGGCGGCTTCGCGCGCGCGATGCGGTACGGTTTCATGACGCTTCCCCGCGACATCAACAAGGCGCTCATCGTCGGCATAATCGTCGCCGGCGCGATCTCGGCGGCTCTTCCCGACAATTACCTCGCGGGGGCGCTCGGAGGCGGCATCTTGTCGATGATCGTCATGATGGCGGTGGGCATCCCCGTGTACGTCTGCGCGACGGCTTCGGTGCCGATCGCGGCGGCGCTCATCGCGAAGGGGGTCTCGCCGGGAGCTGCGCTTGTTTTTCTCATGACGGGCCCCGCGACCAACGCGGCGACCGTCACGACGGTCTGGAAGATCATGGGGAAGCGCGTCGCGGCGATCTACCTCGGCTCCGTGGCCGCGAGCGCGCTCGCCGCGGGGCTGCTGCTCGACGCGGTTTTCACGGCCCGGGGCGGACATGCGG
>JAGUZZ010000011.1:0-4885 GCA_020060525.1 bacterium
GGGGGGATCCGCAGCTCGTGATCCGAGGGCTCGTCGGGGAGCCTTCGCTGACGGCCGACGGGCGGCTGCTCTATTTCGTGCACGTCCTTTCGGACGCGGAAGGGAACTACGACTCCGACGTCTGGTACTGCGAGCGCCCCGCGCCGTGACGGGGCGGGCGCGCCGGACCGCCCGTGATCAGCCGGAGATCGCAGTCGCGAGAGCGTCGAGCTCGGCCTTCATCCTCCGCGCGCGCTCCCACGTCTCCTTCACGAACCCGTCGTCCGGGGCGAGCGTGTTCGCCTCGGCGTAGTCGGCGATGATCCGCCTCCCCCGGATATCGTCCCGCTCCTTCGCGCGCTCGGTGTCGCGGGCGATCCGCTCGTACATGAGGGCGAGGCGCGCGAGGTTTTCGGCGACGCCGCGCGCCGAGTAGCCCTGGGATGCGATGAGCCCCCGCCGATACTCCCAGTCGGGATCGTCCGCCGCGTCGGTGTAGAGCGCCCCTATCCGGCCGCCTTCTCCGGCGCCCGCGAGCGCGGCGGCCCGGGCCGCGAGCCCCTGCAGGGCGAAGTACTCGATGAAAAAGCCGTAGGTCTCGATCCCCCGGCGGCGGCTCGCCTCGAGCATGAAGTTCTTGCCGAGGCCGGGAACGTCGGCGTCCGTGTACACCTCGCGGGGCGCGGCGTTTTTCAGCCGGTCCCGGGCCGCGATCATCTTCTCGACGACGTCCCTGCGGAAGACGTCGAAGACGAAGGAGGTCCGCCGGGCCTTGTTGCGCTTCTTGTATTTTCCCTCGTTCCTCAGCACGAGGTAGAGATCGTCGGCGAGCACCCATCCCGGGAATATCTCGTTGTAGGCGAGCGGAACGCCGTCGAACGTCCTCGCCGGCCTGTTGACGAGGGAGAACGGAAACTCGAGCCGCTGGGGCAGCGTGTCGACGGCGGTCGCGATGAGGCTGTAGGGAGCCTCGGTGAAATCCGAGGGGAACTTGACGTTGACGCCGAGCCCGAAGAAGAGGCCCTCCCCGCATCGTATCTCCTGATCGGGGGCCTTCGAGGTGTGGTTCGATCCGATGTTCGCGCCGTACGCGACGTTCCCCTTTCCCTCGGGCCACACGGCGGCGATGAGCATGGCCTGATGGTGGAAGCCGACGAACGGGCCGACGAGCGAGGCGGTGACCTCGCCTTCGGCGACGCCGGTGTTCGGACCGACGATGCTCTGCGTCACCTTGCCGTGCCGTTCGACGTGCGAATGCTCGGTGAGCACCGAGTCGTCCACGATCGCCATGGAGGCGGCCTCGCAGCCGTACTGGAGGCAGGAGTTGCGCGCGTACGCGCCGTCCCGCACGACGGTCGGCTCCTCCGGCGCGCCGAGGAGCGTGCAGTTTTGAACGAGGGTCGCGCCGTCGATCGAGGCGTTCTCGCCGACGTACGTGTCCTCCACCCTCGCCGAACGGCGCACGACGCCGCCGCGCTCGACGATCCCGAAGGGGGCGGCGCAAGATTCGACGTAGGCCTTCACGAACTCCCGGTACGCCTCCTGAAAGGCCCGGTCCCCGCGCCTCGTCGCAACGGCGGCGGCGACGGGGATCGTGATCTCGGCGTAGGAGAGCACCTCTCTCCCCCCCGTTTCGATCCCGATCGCGATCTCCCGGCCGTTGCCGAAGACGCACGTTCGGGAGGCGGCGAGCGTTCCGGTGTCGAAGACGACGCAGTTCCCCTTGAGGACGTAGTTCGAAACGAGGGCCGCCCCCGACACGAGACACCCGTCGCCGATCTCCGAGTCGACGATCGTGCTGCCGTAGACGCCGTCGGGCAGGGAGACGCCGTTCCCGAGCGCGACCGAGCCGCCCTTCATCGCGCCGAGCACGCAATCGCCGTGGAAGGCGCTCCCGGCGACGCGCGCCGTCGTGAATCCCTCCTCCACGAGCACCCTGCCCCAATCGGAGGAGCGGTTGCCTCGAGATTCGAGCTCGGCGATCTCCGCGGCCGAGAGAGGCCGCACCCGGTCCCCGAAGAGGCGGCTCTTGCCCGTCGCCTCCTTCAACGCGCGGATGGAGAAGACGACGCTCGAGGTTTCGAGCAGGTTCCCGACGAGGGACCGCAGGAGTTCGTTCATACGCGGATCTTCCTATCCTCCGCGCCTCGCGCGCGGAACGCTTCGGACGCCGACGTCACCGGCCGATCTGCTTCTGGACGATATGCTTGTTGTCGCGGATCCAGTTGTAGTATTCCCGGCGCTTGAGCTTCGAGGCCGCCTCTTCGTCGAGCACAACGATCGCGTAGCTGTGGAGCTGGAGCGCCGTGGCCGTGATCTGGCTCGTCACGGGACCTTCGATGAACTGCTGGCACACGTCCGCCTTGGCCTCGCCGTTCGCGATGAGCAGGATCTTCTTCGCCTCCATGATCGTGCCGACCCCCATCGTGATGGCGAAGCGCGGCACGTCCTCTTCCTTGTCGAAGAAGCGGGCGTTGTCCTTGATCGTCTGCTCGTAGAGCCCCTTCACCCTCGTCCGGCTCGCGAAGGAGGAGCCCGGCTCGTTGAAGCCGATGTGCCCGTCGCGTCCGATCCCGAGCACCTGCAGATCGATGCCGCCGGCTTCGCGTATCTGCTCCTCGTACCACGCGCAGAACTCCTCCGGATCGACGGTGTTGCCCTGCGGCACGAAGGCCCGGTGCGGACTCATGCTGATGTGCTTGAAAAAATTCTCCCACATGAAGTAGTTGTAGCTGTTCCGGTGCAGCGGGGCGAGGCCTAGGTACTCGTCGAGGTTGAAGGTCGTGATCTTCGAGAAGTCGAGCCCCTCGTCCTTGTGCAGTTTCGCGAGCTCGCGATACGTCCCGATCGGCGTGTCGCCCGTCGCGAGGCCGAGAACGAGATCGTGCTTACGCCGTATCTCCCGCGCGATGATCGCCGCCGAAGTCTTGCTCATGGCCTCGTAATCGGGGGCGATGATAATCTCCATAGGGTCCCTCCATTCCGCTCGCCTCATCCGGCCGAACCGCGCGGCCGCCGCGAAGCATTCCGCCAGCGAGGCTTCCGGCGTCCCGTCCTCCGGCCTATGCGCACGTTGTACCACTTCCCGCACCCGTTCGACAACACCCAGTTTGCCCCGGAAGTCGGCCTTGCCACCCTCCCCGGAACCTGCTATACGCTTGTAGCGAAGGGGCGGGCGATGAAACTCGAGCAAAGCTTCATGGACTTCATGCTCCACCATCAGGAGCGCCACGGGCGGAGCTACAACTTCCTCGTGCTCCTCGAGGCGGTCCAGACCGCCGCCAAATACATCCAGTATTTCTACCAGACCGGCTCGCTCAAGAACGTCATGGGCGAGGCGGGCGTCGTGAATTGCCAGGACGAATGCGTGATGAAGATGGACGACATCGCCGATTCGATCGTGCTGCACTACCTGCGGTGCTCGAATCAGGTGATCTACGCTATCACGGAGGAGGAGCCCGAGCCGATCCGCCTCAACGAGGAGGGGGGGCGCTACTTCATCTACTACGACCCGCTCGACGGCTCGAGCAACATCAAGCACAACCTGCCCGTCGGCTTCATGTTCGCCATCGCGAAGCGCAATCTCGAGGGGCCCGAGGACGGCCGTCTTCGGACGGGCTCGGAGCTCCGCGCGGCGGGGATCTTCCTCATCCCGAACGGCGTCTTCACCCTCGCCCTCGCGGACACCGGCGTGTTCCGCTTCCATCTCGACGAGACGATGACCTACGTCATACCGGAGAACGCGGCGCCGCTCGTCATGCCGGAGGACTCGAAGAGCTGGGAGCTCTCCTACAACGCCTCCAATCGAACGACGTTCTCCCGCCCCGTGCGGAGCTGGATAGAGGAGCACGAGTCGAAATACGCGTTCCGCTACATGGGATCGCTCGCCGCGGATTTCCACCGTCTGCTGTCGAACGGCGGAATGTTCATGTATCCCGCCATCGTGAACCACCCGAAGCCCGAGAAGAACCGGCCGAAGGGGAAGCTCCGTCTCCTCTACGAGGCGAACGTCGCGGCGTTCATCGCGCGCGAGGCGGGCGGCGCCGCGGTCGACGAGGCGGGAAACGACATCCTCGAAATCGCGCCCGCCACGCCACACCAGCGCACCGCCCTCTACGTCGGCTCGCGCCCCCTCGTCGAGAGCATCCGCGGACGCTTGCGGAACGGATCGTAGCGAGAGCTCCCGAGAGCGCACGGCGCGAGGCTGCGGATTAGCTGCCAATAAAAAAGGGCCGCTCTCGTCGAGCGGCCCTTTTCAAAAACCGGCGGCGACCTACTCTCCCGAACGGTCGCCCGCTCAGTACCATCGGCGCATGAGGGCTTAACTTCCGTGTTCGGAATGGGTACGGGTGTTTCCCCCCCGCTATCGCCACCGAAAATTATTTAACAAAAGCAGGGCAAAGCTAGTAGGCATTTTCACGCTTACGAGAAGAACTGGTTAAGCCGCACGGCTTATTAGTACCGGTCGGCTGAATGCATTGCTGCACTTACACCTCCGGCCTATCAACCTTGTAGTCTCCAAGGAGCCTTTAGGTGGCTTGCGCCACGGGAGATCTTATCTTGGGAGGGGCTTCCCGCTTAGATGCTTTCAGCGGTTATCCCTGCCGAACATAGCTACCCAGCTATGCCACTGGCGTGACAACTGGTGCACTAGAGGTTCGTTCACTCCGGTCCTCTCGTACGAGGAGCAACTTCCCTCAAATCTCCTGCGCCCGTATCGGATAGGGACCGAACTGTCTCACGACGTTCTAAACCCAGCTCACGTACCGCTTTAATTGGCGAACAGCCAAACCCTTGGGACCTCCTTCAGCCCCAGGATGCGATGAGCCGACATCGAGGTGCCAAACCTCCCCGTCGATGTGGACTCTTGGGGGAGATCAGCCTGTTATCCCCGGCGTACCTTTTA
>JAGUZZ010000110.1:0-3046 GCA_020060525.1 bacterium
CCGCTCGAGCCGCCGCGCCCCGAGCTCGAACCGTCCTCCCGTCCCGGGCCGCAACCCGCCGGCGCGGCGAGCGAGACGGCGCAGACGATCGTCATGATGATTCGGCAAATCGTTTTCATTGCATGCCTTGCGCGCGGGCGCACTCTCCCGCAGAGCGATAAGCATCCTGCATGCCAGAGGGAGCCCGGCCGCCGAAGAATACGCCTAAAAAACATGGGTTGCAACCCGCCGTCTCTATGATTACCTTCCGATACGGGCGGCGCCTCTCGAATCGCGCCCGCCGAAAGCCGGTTCCGACGGATATGAGCATCGATTCACGCATCGGCCGCGCGTTCAACGTTCACCGCAACACGTTTGTGCATATAGCGTTGTCCGCGTGGCTCGCCGCTGCTCTTCTCGGAGCCTCCCTTGCGCGGCCCGCTCACGCGCAGCCATCGGGCTGGCTGAGCGAAACGCGGCTCACGAACGACGAAGGGACCTCCAGCACGCCCCCGAACAACGCGAAGTACCTCGCCGTCGACGGCGACGGCGTTCTGCACGTGGTCTGGCTCGACGACCGCGACCGAAACTTCGAGATCTATCACCGCATGCGGACCGGGGGGGTCTGGGGACCCGAGGAGCGTCTCAGCTTCGCGGCGGGAACCTCCGCTCGCCCGAACCTCGCCGTCGACGCCTCGGGGATCGTTCATCTCGCCTGGAACGACGACCGGAGCGGGAACATGGAGATCTACCACCGCTACTGGACGTTCGGCGCATGGTCGCCGGAGACGCGGATCACCTTCACCCCCGGGGACTCGTACGCCTCCGCCCTCGTCGCGGTCGGCGACACCCTGCACATGGTGTACATGGAGACCGTGGACTCCACGACGACGCAGATCATGCACCGGACCTTCGCGAACGAAACGTGGTCCCCCGCCGCCGCGCTCACGAGCGCGACGACCGGCAAACGCATGGTCCCGACGATCGACCGGGGACCGGACGGCTCGATACACGTCGCGTGGTGGGATACGCGCGCGGACGCGTGGGGGATCTTCGGCAAGATCTACTACCGGAGAAAAGCGGGAGGCGTCTGGCTCGAGGAGGAGCTCGTCACCGATCCCGCGGCGAACGCCATGAGGCCCTCGATCGCCGTCGACGACAGCGGCCGCGCGCACGTCGCGTGGATCGACGGGCGCGGCGATCACGAGCAGATATACTACCGCAGCCGCGGGCCCGCCGGCTGGGAGGACGAGGCGGCGGTGACGAACGAACCGTGCACGCACTACCATCCGAGCGTCGACGCGGCCGGGAACGAGGTGTTTCTCGTCTACTGGGACCGCCACGTATCCGATCTCAACTCAGAGGTGTTCTTCCAGCGGAGAACGAACGGCTCGTGGCGGGGCCCGACGAGGATCTCCGAGGGGGACGGGTCGAGCGATCTCTGCTGCCTGCTCGCCGAGCCGAACAAAAACCTCCACGTCGCGTGGGTGGACCTGCGCGACGGAAACCGAGAGATATACTACCGCGCTTACGTCGATCCGGCGAACGGCACGGGCGGCGGAGACGACGGGAAGCCCCCCGTTCCGGCGCCGTTCTCCGTCGCCGCGCGTCCGAACCCGTTCCGCGGATCGACGAGCTTCACCGTCTCGACGGACGATCGATGCGGCGTGTCGATCGATATCCACTCCGTCGACGGGCGCCGCGTGCGGTCGCTCGCGCGCTCGGTCTTCGAACCGGGATCGCACACGGTCGTCTGGGACGGAAGAGGCGACGGAGGGATCGCGCTCGCGCCGGGGCTCTACCTGGCCGTGGTCAAGGCGGGAAAGGCGCGCGCGGCGGCGAAGATCCTGCTCCTGCCGTAAGAGCGCCCGGCCGGTCAGATGTAGGCGTGGAGCCCCCCGAGAAAGAGGTTCCCGACGAACGAGAGGAGCGCGAGCGCGAATCCGACGATCGCCGCGACGGCGAGCTTCTTGCCGCGCCAGCGGCCGCGCATGTTCTCGTGAAGAACGAGCGTGTAGTAGAGCCAGATGACGAGCGAGCCCGTCTCCTTCGGATCCCAGCTCCAGAACCGTCCCCACGCGTACTGCGCCCATATCGCCCCGGCGAACATCGCGCCGATCGTGAAGAGCGGATAGCCGATGCGGATCGCGCGCGCGACGATCTCCTCGAGAAGGTCGTTCGCCGGCAGGACGTCCTTCGCTCCCCCTCCTTTCCGTCTCGCGAGATAGACGATCCCCGCGCCCGCCGCCACGATAAACGCCCCTTCGGCGAGCGCGGCGAGCGTCACGTGGATGTAGAACCAGTAGCTCTGGAGCGCGGGCATGAGCTGCTTCGAGGCCTCCTTCGGCAGGAGCGAAGCGACGACGAGCACGACGATGAGGAGAGGCGAGACGGCGAGGCCGAGAGCCATCCGGCGGAAACGCGCGAGGAAGACGATGAACGAGAGCGCGACCGCCCACGACATGGTGACCGCGAACTCGTACATCGTCGAGAAGGGGGGATGGGTGGTCGCGATCCATCGAGCCGCGAGCGCGCCGGTATGGCAGACGAACGCGGCCGCGAAAACGGCCGTCGCGGCGAGACCCGCGCCGCGGCGCTTGACCGCCGAGAACACCGTGAAAAGAACGAACGAGACGAGATACATCCAGAACGCGAGCCAGAATAAATGCATATCCGCGTGAGCCACGTCCGTCACCCGCCTTCGTCGAATTCCCGTCGAATCGTCTCCCGGATCTCCTCGAACTCGCGCGCGAAGCTCGCCTTCCAGCGGCCCTCGACGCCCGCCATGAGCAGCCCTTCGCGCGTCGCGATCCCCTTGATGATCCGGGGGTTGCAGAGGTACATGAAAAGGAGCCCGAGGGTCGCGGCCGCGAACCCCGTGAAAAGGACCGGCACGCCCGGATTCGAGGCGAACTCGAGACCCGTGTAGTACACCGGCTCGACGCCCTCGAGCGCGAGATCGACCTCCGCCCCGAAGCGGGAGTTGAAATCGGGATGGCGGAGGAACAGCCATCCCCGGCGCGCCTCGCCGGAGATCGAAACCTCGACCTCGAGAGCCGGATTCGCC
>JAGUZZ010000185.1:0-2862 GCA_020060525.1 bacterium
CCCGCCGCCGCCCCGCCGCCGCCGACGATCTCCTCGAGGCGTTCCCCGATGTTCGCCGAGCCGTCCGCGGCGCGGGCGAGCTCTCCGTGGCGCACGCCGCAGACGCGGAGAAAGAGATCCTCCTCCGCTATGGGCAGATGCGCGGCGAGAAACGCTTCGACGGCTTTTCCGCGCGCCGCGGGCGCGGGCTCGCCGTCGATGAAGATCTCTTGAGACTTCGCGCGGAAATCGCGGACGAGACGGTGGCGGCGATCGCCGGCGAAGAACAGAAGCTCGAGCCGGAAGAGATCCGGGCTGCCCCACCGGGAAAGCGACCGCACCTCCGCGCTCCGCGACGCGACGTCGGTGAACAGGGCCGTCGTCATCGCGCGAAAGAGGCCGCTCTTTCCCCCTTCGTTCGGCGCGAGAACCACGTTGATGCCCCGGTCGAAGGCCGCGTCGAGCGCGCGAAACGCGTGAAAGTTTTCGACGATCAGACGTTCGATCCACACGAGGCGCCGTCCCTTTCGCGCCGCCGGGCGGCCGCTACGAGGGGTCCCTCCCCTTGAGAACCTGCATGCCGATCTGAAGCGCCTCCTCGCGGAGCCCGCGCTCGGCGCCTTCCGCCCCGTCGATCGCGCGGAGCATGATCCGCGCGAACCGGCCGGCCACCGTGTCCTCCGAAACGGCGAGAAGCTCGTCCCGGGCGATCTCCCGCGCGGGGCCCTCGCCGGCGAGACGCACGGAGAAATAGCTCCCGGCGAGAGCCGCGGCCGCGGCCTCCGCGTCGATCGCGGCCTCCATGCCGACGTACCCCGAGAGCTCGAGCTCGACGATGAGATCGGGATCGGGCGCGGCCGCCTCGGCGACCTTCCGCACGAGCTCCTCGGTGGCGCCGAGACCCGTGCAGTCGACGGAAACGCGCCGCAGACGCCTTCGTCCGACGTCGAGCCGCTCGACGAGCGTCCCGGCCGGAGAGAGCACGACCGAGACGACCGAACCGGCCCCCTGCTGATCGCGCGCGACGATCTCCGGAGAGCCGCAGTAGTACGCGGGAGGTCCGCCGGGCCTCACGCAGCGATGGGAATGCCAGTGGCCGAAGGCGACGTAATCGAACCCTCCGCGGAGCTCCTCGAGGCGCAGCGGCTCCTCCCGGGGATCGAGGGGAGGACCGGCCCCCGCGACCGAGCCGTGCGCGAGACAGACGTTGTAGCGGCACTCCGCGAGCGGCGCGAGAGCGCCGAGCGCCCCCGGCGCGGGGGAGGGCGAGGTCGATACGGCGCCGTGAACGGCGAGCGAGAGATCGGGAAACACGGCGACGGGGCGGCCCGGGGTCAGGACGACCACGCTGCCGCGGGCCTCGAAGCGCGCCCGCTCGCGATCGAGAACGGAGCCGGGCGCGTGACAGTCATGGCTGCCGGGGAGGATCACGACGCGGCAGAGCGGCCCCGCCCCCGCGAGACATCCCGCCGCGAACGCTACGTCGCTCTCGCGAACGTCGAACGCCGAATCGAAGAGATCCCCCGCGACGAGGATCAACCGGCAGTCGCGCTCCCGGGCGATCGCGACCGTTCGCTCGAGGGCGCCGCGGAGCGCGCACCGCTGCTCGCCGCCCCTCGCGCCGAGGAAACGGAACGGAGCGCCGAGGTGAACGTCCGACGTGTGGAGCATCCGCAGCTCGTCCGCGCTCATCCCGCCCTCCGGACGCCGCCCGGGATCATCCCGAGCGACTCGAGGTAATCCCTCCCCGCGGCGGCGCGCGCGATATCGACTTCGAGGGTCATGAGGGGAGGCTCCGCGGCGCCTTCGAGGATCGCGGCGAGGGCCGGAAAATCGAATATGCCCGATCCCGGCGGCAGGTGGTCGTCGGAGAGCCCGTCGTTGTCGTGGAGATGGAGCGCGGCCACGCGGTCCCCGAGGCGGTCCCACCACCGGGAAACGGGAAGCCGGGAGAAGGCGGCGACGTGCCCCGTGTCGAGGCAGACGGAGACGGAGCCGCGCGGGAGCGCGTCGACGAGACGTTCGAGCTCTTCGGGGGTCCGTTCCCAGACGTTCTCGAGCGCGACGCGCACCCCGAGCGTACGGGCCGACTCGACGACGGCCGTCATGCGCTCGCTCCAGTTTCGCATCCATTCGCGGAGCCCCGCCCGCGAAAAGAACGGGGAATAGTTCGTATGGACGACCATGACGGAGCCGCCGAGCGCCGCGGTCGCGGCGAGGCCCCGTTCGAGGCATTCGGCGCTGTAGCCGGCGATGTGTCCGTTGAGGCTCGCGACGTCGAGACCGAGATAGGGGCCGTGCGCGAGAGCGCCCGCGCCCCGTTCGTCGAGGAGGGCGCGCATGCGTGAGAGGGAAGCGGCGTCGAGGCGGCGCAGGTGCTCGACGTCCGCCATGCGGATCTCCGGGAGGAACCCATCGCGGCGCGCGGCGGCGAGCCCCGCGTCGAATGTATCGAGCATGACGCTGACGTGGAACCGCGTGCCGTTCACGGATCTCCTCCGGAGCACAACCGTCCTTGACCGTCGCGCGCGCCCTCTGTATGCTTCATCCGGTCCGCCGCGACGCGCCGCGCCGGCGGGCGTGAACGTATCATATTGTCCGACCGCCGCGCAAGGGCGGCCCTTCGGCACGAGGTGATGCACGGAATGAAGCTCGTCGAATGCGTTCCGAATTTCAGCGAAGGACGCGACGCCGCGAAGATCGAGCGGATCGCGGCCTCGATCCGCGGCGTCGAGGGAGTGAAGCTCCTCGACGTCGATCCCGGCAAGGACACGAACCGGACGGTCGTCACCTTCATCGGCGGACCCGAGGAGGTCCTCGAGGCCGCGTTCCGGGCCGTCGCCGCGGCGGCCGAGGCGATCGACATGCGCGCGCACGCCGGCG
>JAGUZZ010000283.1:0-11230 GCA_020060525.1 bacterium
CGCGGCCCGGATCTCGAAGAGCGGCTCCCCCGCGGAGACGGCGTCTCCCGTTTTCTTGAGGCATACGATCCCGACCGAAGGATCGACGGCGTCGTCCCGGCGCAGGCGCCCGCCCCCGAGCTCGCGAACGGTCTCGCCGACGACGCGCGCGTCGAGGCGCGAGAGGTATCCCGATCCGGCGGCCGGGACGATCCTCGCGACGGGAGCCGCCGGGAGACCGAACCGCGGGGCCGAGAGATCGATCCTCCCCCCCTGCGCGGCGACGATCCGCTCGAACCGCTCGAGCGCGCGTCCCGAATCGATCGCGCGGCGGGCGAGATCCTCGCCCTCGGCGACGGACGGCGCGAGCGCGCCGGCGACGAGCATCTCGGCCGCGAGCCGCACCGTAAGGGAAACGACGTCGGCCGGTCCCCTCCCTTCGAGCGCGCGGATCGACTCCTCGATCTCGAGGGCGTTCCCCACGGCGGCGCCGAGGGGCTCGTCCATCGCCGTCACGAGGGTTTTCACGAGAACGCCCATCGCCGCTCCGGCCGCTTCGAGGGCCCCCGCGAGCCCCCGCGCGTCCGCGAGCGTCTCCATGAACGCGCCTCGACCGCACTTCACGTCGATCACGACGCCCGAGATCCCCTCCGCGAGCTTCTTCGAGAGGATGCTCGAGACGATGAGCGGAACGCTTTCGACCGTGGCCGTGGCGTCCCGCAGGGCGTAGAGCATGCGGTCGGCGGGGACGAAGTCCGTCGTCTGGCCGGCGAAGCAACCGCCGTGCGCGCGGACCAGCCGGCCGATCGATTCCTCGTCGAGCGCCGTCGCGAAGCCGGGTATCGACTCGAGCTTGTCGAGCGTGCCGCCGGTGTGGCCGAGCGAGCGCCCGGAGATCATCGGCACGAAGAGTCCGCAGGATGCGGCGACGGGAAGGAGCGGGATCGAGATCTTGTCGCCGACCCCTCCCGTGCTGTGCTTGTCGACGAGCGGACCCGGACAATCGCCGACGCGGAGCACGCGCCCGCTCGCGAGCATGACCCGGGTCAGCGCGGCCGTCTCGCCGCTCGTCATGCCCCGAAGCAGAACGGCCATGAGAAACGCGGAGACCTGATAGTCGGGCACCTCCCCCGCCAGGGCGCCGGCGACGAATCCGCGGATCTCGTCCTCGTCGAGACGGCCGCCGTCGCGCTTTTTCCGTATGACGTCGTACGCGTTCACGGGAGCTTCTTCCATTCCTCCATGATCGCGACGCTCGCGCTCGTTCCGATCCTGTCGGCCCCCGCGCGCACGAGCTCGAGGGCGAACGCGGCGGTCCGGATTCCGGCCGACGCCTTGACGCCGAATCCGGGGCCGACCGCGCGGCGCATGATCTCGACGTCGCGGACGTTCGCCCCCGGCGGGCCGAATCCGGTGGAGGTCTTGACGAAACGCGCCCCCGCCTCCCGCGCGAGGAGACAGGCGCGCGCCTTTTCCCCGTCGTCGAGAAGCGCCGCCTCGATGATGACCTTGACGAGCGCCTCCCCGCACGCGGCGACGACGCCCGCGATATCCGCGCGGACGGCGTCGACGTCTCCCGACTTGAAGGCGCCGACGTTCATCACCATGTCGATCTCGCGCGCGCCGGCGCGCACGGCCCTGCCCGCCTCGAACGCCTTGACCTCGCGGTCGACGGCGCCGAGCGGGAACCCGGCGATGGAGCACACGACGACGTCCGTGCCGGCGAGCTCGCGGGAGGCGAGCGGCACCCAGTGCGTGTTGACGACCGCCGAGAAGAAGCCGTGCTCCACGGCTTCGCGGCAGAGGCGTTTCACGTCCGCCGCGGCCGCGTCGGGCCGCAGAAGCGTGTGATCGATGAGCCGCGCGAGATCGATGTGTTCCACCGTCGTCTCCCTTCGCGACACGCGGCTCACTCGAGAGCCGCGAGAAAGCTTTTTCCCGCGAGCGGCGGCAGGCCGAACCATTCGGCGAGCGTGGCGGCGAGGTCGGAGAGGGTTTCCCTCGCGCCGAGCGGGACGCCCGCGCGGCCGGAACCGGCGATCGCGGCGAGGATCGGCGAATACTCCCGCGTATGGTCCGATCCGGGCATCGTCGGATCGCATCCGTGATCGCTCGTCACGGCGAGCAGCGCGCCCCGCGGGAGAAGCGCCATGAAGCGGGCGAGCCAGCCGTCGAATCGCTCGAGCCCGCGCGCGAAGCTTCCGGGATCGCGCCGGTGCCCCCAGATCATGTCGAAATCGACGAGGTTCACGAAGAGGAGCGAGAACGGGTCGCCCTCGCGGAGCACGCGGTCGGCGCCGCGCATCGCGGCCTCGTTCCCGCCCGCCCGCACGATCCGGGCGATGCCGCGCCTCGCGAACAGGTCGTGGATCTTTCCGACGGTCACGACCCGGCCGCCGGCCTCCGCGAGGTCGTCGAGCAGAGTCGGTCCGGGCGGCGGGAGCGAGAAGTCGCGCCTGCGCTTCGTGCGGACGAACGCGCCGGGGCTCCCGGTGAACGGCCGCGCGATGACCCGCGCGACGTGATGCGGCGGAACGAGGACGCTCCTCGCGGTCCGGCACATGCGGTAGAGCTCGCGCACGGGGACCGCCGATTCGTGCGCCGCGATCTGAAAGACGCTGTCGGCGGACGTGTAGACGATCGGGCGGCCCGTGCGGAGGTGCTCCTCGCCGAGCTCTTCGATGATCTCGGTTCCGGAGGCGGCGCGGTTACCGAGCACGGCGCGCCCGACGCGCCTCTCGAAGGCGGCGATAATTTCAGGGGGAAAGCCGTCCGGATAGACGGGAAAGGGCTCGCGGAGCGCGCATCCCATGAGCTCCCAGTGTCCCGTCGTCGAATCCTTCCCCGGGGAGAGCGCCGCCATGCGGCCGAAGGAGGCGGCGGGTCGCGCGGCGGGCTCGACGCCCCGTATCGGGGCGACGCCGCCGAGCCCGAGCGCTTGAAGCGCGGGAAGACGAAGCCCGCCGACGGCCCGCGCCGTGTTCGAGAGGGAGCTCGCGCCGCGGTCTCCGTAGCGCCCGGCGTCGGGAAGCTCGCCGGCGCCGACGCCGTCGAGCACGATTGTCACCGCTTGCCTCTTCATGAAACGCCCCGGGCGGTCCCGGCCGTGGACGGACCCCGGAGGGACCGGGACGCGTCGCGGTCTCAGGGAGCGTGCCGGACGCCGAGCAGCGTCTTCATGCTCTCGATCCGGCCGCTCCGCAGGTAGATGCGCGCGACGCGCTTGCTGATGCGGCAGAGAACCTCGTAGCTCAGCGTCTCGTCCCAGCGCGCGACGTCGTCGGCCGTGATTTCGCCGGCGCCCTGCCGTCCGAAGATGACGATCTCCTCCCCGACGCGGGCGTCGGGAAAGGCGGAGAGGTCGATCATCGTCATGTCCATCGTCACGCGCCCGACGATCGGCACGCGGTTCCCGCGGTAGAGGAAGTGCCCGTTGTTCGAGAGCCGGTGGCTCAGGCCGTGGCCGTACCCGACCGGCACGACGCCCATGCGTATCGGCTGCTGGGCGACGTAGGTCCGCCCGTAGCTCACGCTCGCGCCGGCCGGCATGTCGCGGACGAGCACGAGGCGGGCTTTGAAGCTCATCACGGGCTCGACGTCGATCCGGTCATGCAGGGCCGTCGAGGGCGCGTGCCCGTAGACGAAGAGCCCCGGCCGCACGAGGTTGAAATGCGACGAGGGGAAGTTCATGATCGCGGCGCTGTTCGCGCTGTGAACGTAGCGGAACGCGACGCCGGCCGCCGCGAGGCGGTCGACGATCGCCGTGAACGAGTCGATCTGGTCCCGCGTGAAAGAGCTGTCGCTGTCCGATACGGGAAAATGCGTGTAGACGCCCTCGAGGCGCACGCCGGGAACGGCGCTCATGCGGACGATCGTATCGACCGCCTCGTCGCACGGGACGCCCGCGCGTCCCATCCCCGTGTCGATCTCGATGTGGAGCGTGCACGTTCCTCCCCGGCTGCGCGCCGCCTCCCCCGCCGCCTCGGCGAACTCGAGGGAGGAGGCCGTCACCGCGAGATCGTTCTCGAGCGCCCGGTCGATCTCCTGGGGGAGAACCGGGCTCAGCACGAGGACCGGCAGTCCGATGCCCGCTCTGCGCAGCTCCCGCCCCTCGTCGAGCGTCGCGACGCCGAGCATCGCCACGCCGCATTCCTCCGCGAGCCGCGAGATCCGCACGGCGCCGTGCCCGTACGCGTCGGCCTTGACGACGAAGAGGATCGCGACCCCCGGCGGCACCATCGCACGGACCCGTTCGATGTTGCGCCGCGCGGCGTCGAGGTTTATCTCCACCCACGCCGGAAAGCGGTTCACGTCACGTTCCCTCCTCCGCGTCCTCGAGCGGCCTGTCGCCGCGATAGAGGAAGCGGTCGAGGAGCTTCACGTACTCGGTCCAGCGTCCGAAGCGCCCCGTGTCCTTGTCGAGCACCTGGAGCGCGCCGCGCGTCTGGGCGTCGAGGTTGTCGATGTAGTGGAGCAGGATCGCCTCGATCGTCATCGGCACGATCGGGGATCCGTGCTCGAGCTGGCCGTGATGGCTGAGGATCATGTGCTTGAGCTTCAGCGCGAGCTCCGGCGGAAACCCCTCGATACGCCGGATGCGCTCGTCGACGAGCGCGGTTCCGAGCGTGATGTGGCCGAGAAGCCGCCCCGCGTCGCTGTAGTCGATGCGGTTCGTGATCTCGAGCTCCTCGACTTTGCCGAGATCGTGCGCGAGCACGCCCGCGAGGAGCAGGTCGCGGTCGACCTCCGGATACACGTCGGCCGCCCGAAGGGCGATGAGGGCCATGTCGCGCACGTGCTGCGCGAGCCCGCCGAGGTAGGAGTGGTGCCACACGCGCGCCGCGGGAGCGCGGAGAAACCGCCCCGCGAACTCGGGATCCTCGAAGATGCCGGAGAGCAGAGTCCGCAAGTGCTCGTTCTTGACGGCGGCGATCATGCCGAGGATCTGTTCGTGCACCTCGTCGGTCCGCTCCGGCGAGGCCGGAATGAACTGCGCGGGATCGTACTCGTTCTCCCCGAGCTTCACGATGGTCGCGACGTGGAGCTCGAACGCGCCCTGATACGCCTTGAGCTCGCCCTTGATCCGAACGACGTCGTTGACGTTGATCGCCCGGTCGATCTCGTCGTTCGCCTGCCAGAGCACGCCCTTGAGGGGGCCTTCCCGGTCGGTGAACTGGAAGAGGAGAAACCTGCCGTTGACGGACTCCCGCCAATCCTTCCGCGCGACGACCATGACCCGCTCCACCCGCTCCGCCACCTTGCCCATCGAAACCTCCACGTGTGAAAGCCCGGCGGGAACCGTGAAATCGCACTCACGCTAGCGCACGCGCCCCGCACGGTCAAGCCCATTCGGGCCGCCCCCGCGCGGGAAAACCGTTCCCGGCGGCGCACAATAAAAAAGTGCGGCACGCTCGAGGTGCCGCACTTCCGATATTCGAAAACGCCGGTCCGCGATCTACATCGAAATAAGGACGGCGTTGCCGCCGTAGAGGATGTAGCCGACCTTCACGTTCCCGCCGGAGCGGAAACGTTCGCGGTACTCGCGCGGAAGGCTCGTCGGCGTCGACGTGTACTGCACGCCGCCCTCGAACGTCTTCCCCTCGTTCATGATCGCGTTCATGATGGCGAGCATCGCGTCGTTGCTCTCGTCGATGAAGAAGCGGACGTTCTTGAGATTGAGCGAGTAGCTCCACCTGTCGCCGACCTGCTCCCACGAGATGCCGGCGCCGTCGACCTTGAACTTCTTGTCGGCGATGCCCCGCAGGTCCGGAAGCGACGGGGTCAGCTTGACGATGTCGATCGTTTCGTATTCCTCGGGAGCCGTGAACTGAGCCGCCGCACGGGTGTTCGGCAGCTGCGTCGCGATCTCGCCGACCTGTATCGTATCCGCGCCGGCGACGAGGTAATCGACCACGAAATGGATGTACGGCGTGAAGTACTTGCGCGCATGGACGACAAACTGTTTCCCCGCGAGCCGGCCCGTCTTCTCGGCGATGCCGTCTCCGACGAAGAACTCGATGATGTTGCCGTCTCGGACGAGCGCGACGTTGTTCGCCGAGCCGATGATCGTCGGCGTATCGAAGCTGTACTTGAAGCTGGGGCTCACGACGTCGCCGCGCGCCGCGTCTCTGAGCGTGGTCTGAACGTACGTATCCTCGAGCTTTCCGCCGCAACCGGCGACGACGGCCGAAAGAAGAACCGCGACTGCGAGGAATCCAAAAAGCTTCGACATACACGGGCTCCTTTGTAACAGGTGAATCGTCCGGCTTTGCGCGCGGGTAACCTCGCGTTGTGAACGAACGTACCGGAGTAAATTAATACTCTCCCCGCCCCTTGTCAACGATAATTTAATTACATAGAAGGCACAGAGTTACTCGAAAGCAGGAGGCTCCGCGGGCGCCTCATCGCTTCTTGCTCCGCTCCTTCTCGGTGAGCTCGAGGCCGTACTGCACGAACAGATCCTTCACCGCGGAATGGATCTCGATCGCGTCCTCGAGGGGCACGAGGCGCATCGATCCCTCGACGACGTCCCCCGAAGCGGAGAGGGAGAGATCGACCCGTCCGAGGTACTGTCCCTCGCCTCCGGTGGCGAGCATGATCGTCTCGCCCTGCTTCTCGAGCTTCTTGAGAACGGGCCTGCCGTGCCCGACGACGACGAGATCGAAGCCGCCGAGCCGTTTGGCGAGCGCGTTCGAGCGCTCGATCCCCATGTGGCTGAGAAGAATGAGGAAATCGGCCTCGCGTTCGAGCTCCGGCATGAGCTTCCTCAGCGTCTGCTCCGCGCCGAGCACGCGGAACCCCGACGCGTCGATATAGGTCGGGAACTTGATCTCCTCGTCGATCACGCCCGTGATGCCGACGCGAAGCCCTCCCTCGAGCGCGCGCACGGTGTAGGCCGCGAAGACCGGCTCCCCCGTCGCGGCGTCGACGAGGTTGGCCGCGACCACGGGCATCGTGAGACGGCTCGCGAGCATCTGGAGGAACGGAAGACCGAAGACGAAGTCCGCCTCCCCCGGCGTCACCGCGTCGAGCTTCATCACGTTCAGTGCGTCGAAGGCGAGCTGCGCCTCGGCCTTCGAGAACGACAGGTCGGGGGTCATGATGTCCCCCGCGTCGACGGCGACGAGGTTCCGGACGGACGCGCGCGCGCGATCCGTGTAGGTCGCGCGCCGGCCGACGCCGCCCATGTCCTCGACGGTGCATCCGCAGGAGCGGATCTTGCCGAGCAGATCGCTCGAGAAGAGCACCGTGAGCTCGTCCGGTTTCGCGGCCCCCCGTTTGTCCCCGCCCCCGCCGCATCCCCCCGCGGCGAGCGCGGCGGCGAGCAGTGCGAAGACGAACAGTCGGCGTATTCCCTCGATTCGAATCATCGCGCGTGCCTTTCTTCGATGCCGGGCTTTCGGCCGGCCGGTGAATCGCGCGGGGCCGCCGGCGCGCGGCTCCCGCCACACGGCAAATCTACGACTCCCGCCGCGGTGCGCACAAGCGCAAATCTGTTGCGCGATCAGGCGGCGGGCCGTATCATCCGGCACGCGCGCCGGACCGGCGCCCGAAACACGATGAAGCGAACACGATCGATCTCGATTCTGCGGAGCGGCTGGATGGCGCTCGCCGTCGTCATCCTCGTCGCCGCGTTCGTTCTCGCCGACTGGTATTATTACGCGAAAACGCGCCGGAGCCTCGACGAGGAGTTCGGGCGGCGCCTCGCCGCGATCGCCGAGCTCGCCTCGTCGGAGGTCTCGCGTTTCGCCGAGGCTCCGGCGCGGGACCTCTTCCCCGACGTCCCCGCGGCGGATTCGGCGCGCGCCCGACTCGAGCGGATACGGGACCGCCACTCGCTGTTCAACGTCGTCGTGCTCCGCGAGGATTACGTCACGCTCCTGAGCCTCGAGCCGGCACTCTACCCCGAGGACGCCGAGTACCCCCACTGGCAGGCGGACTACTCCGCGCTCGAGCGCGCGTTCCGGGGCGAGGTCGCGGCGACCGATCTGTACGGAGAGAAGGGCGCCTATCTCAAGGCGGGGTACGCGCCTCTTCCGCCGGGCGGGGCGGCGGCCGACGCGGTGGTCGGCGTCGAGGCGAGCGCGGAGTTTCTCGGAGCGCTCGCGCGTTTGCGGCTCATCCTCATCGCCGTTACGGCGATATCCGCGGCCGGGATCGTGCTCTTCGCCGTGTTCGCCCTGCGGGCCGCCTCCTCGCTCGCCGCGGCGCGCGAATCCCTCGCGCGGGCCGAATCGCTCGCCGCGATGGGGCGCATGGCGGCCGGCATCGCGCACGAGATCCGGAATCCGCTCTTCATCATCCGGAGCGCCGCCGAGAAGCTCCGCGCGAAGCATCCCGAAAGCGCCGCCGACGTCGAGAGCTACGTCATCGAGGAGGTCGACCGCCTGAACGGAATTCTCACCGACTACCTCCTCTTCGCCCGGGACGAACCCGCGCGCCGGGTCCCGATGGATCTCGTCGCGACGCTCGACCGGTGCGCGCGCAACCTGCGCGAATCGGGCGGCGAGGATCCCGTCGCCGTCGAGACCCGCTTCGAGCGCGCCGAGGCGCCGTTCGTCGGGGAGGAAAAGAGGATAGAACAGGCCTTTCTCAACATACTTCTCAACGCCCGGCAAGCCGCCCCGGCCGGCGGCGCGATCTCCGTCTCCTTGGCGATCGACGGCGGGCGCTACCGGGCGCGCGTCGCGGACACCGGCGCGGGGATCGCGCCGAAGGATCTCGACAGGATCTTCGAGCCGTTCTTCACGACGAAATCCAAGGGAAGCGGTCTCGGGCTCGCCATCACGAAGAAGATCGTCGAGGCGCACGGCGGAGAGATCGTCGTCGAGAGCGCGCCGGGCGAGGGGACCGTCGTGAGCGTCTTTCTGCCGGCGCCGGCCGGGACGGACGGTCCCGCCGGCGGCCGGGACGGAGCGTGAGCATGACACGGATACTGATCGTCGACGACGAGCGGAAGATCACCGAGCTGCTCGTGGAACGGATCGCCGAGGAGGGCATGGACGCCTCCGCGGCGGGGAGCGCCGAGGAGGCGCTCCCCGCGATCGAGCGGGGCGAGACGGACGTCGTTCTCTGCGACCTGCGCCTCGCCGGCATGGACGGCATCGAGCTTCTGCGCCGGACGAAAAAGGCTTCGCCCGACACGGACGTCGTCATCATGACCGCCTACGCGAGCGCCGAGACCGCGGTCGAAGCGATGCGTCAGGGCGCCTACGAATACCTCATCAAGCCGTTCCAGATGGACGAGGTGGTCATGCTGCTCCGGCGCATCATCGAGCGCCGCGACCTCGTCTCGGAGAACGCGGCGCTCCGCGACAAGCTCTCCTCCCGGGCGGCCACGGGCCGGATCGTCGGCGATTCGTCCGCGATCCGCGCGGTGCGGGATCTCATCGGCCTCGTGGCGCCGGCCGACACGCCGGTCCTCATCCTCGGCGAGAGCGGCACCGGCAAGGAGCTCGTGGCGGCCGAGATCCACGCGAGGAGCTCCCGCGCGAAGGGGCCGTTCGTCGTGCTCAACTGCGCGGCCGTTCCGGAGACGCTTCTCGAGGCGGAGCTCTTCGGCCACGAGAAGGGCGCCTTCACCGGCGCCGCGCAGCGCAAGCCCGGCCAGTTCAAGCTCGCCGAGGGCGGCACGCTCTTCATGGACGAGATCGGCGAGGCCCCCCTCGCGATACAGGCCAAACTGCTTCGAGCGATCGAGCTCAAGCAGTTCCTCCCGCTCGGAAGCGCGAAACCGGTCACCGTGGACGTTCGGATCATCGCCGCGACGAACCGCGAGATCGAGGCGTTCGTGCGGGAAGGCCGGTTCCGCGAGGATCTCTTTTACCGGCTCAACGTGTTCCCGATACGGATTCCGCCGCTGCGCGACCGCAAGGAGGATATCGTCCCGATCGCCGAGCATTTCCTGCGGGAATGGAAGGGCGCCGGGCGCGGCGGCCCGGCCGTCCCCGCTCTCGGCGCGGACGCCGCCGCGAAGCTCAGAGGCTACCCGTGGCCCGGCAACGTGCGGGAGCTCCGGAACGTTCTCGAGCGCGCCACCATCCTCGCGGGCGGCGGCGCCGTGACGGCCGCGCACATCATGATCGAGGGCGGGGGTCCGGGCAGGGGCTCCGCCGAGGAGCGTCTGCGGTCCCTCATCGGCGAGATGGACCTTCCGGCGATAGAGAAGCGTCTCGTCGAGCTAGCGCTCGAAGCGTCGGGCGGCAACAAGAGCAAGGCCGCCGCGACGCTCGGCATCACGAGGCGGGCCCTCTATGGGAGGCTGGAGAGGTTCGGATCGCGGGAGAGCGCGGCCGAGGAGCCGGACGAGCGCTAGCTGTACCCCGAGGGTCACTCGCGCTGAACCGTCCGGGACACACGGCCCGCGTTCCTCGCGCGAATACTGTATGCAACATATTAATATAAATGGAGTTACGATATTTCCTTTCCATGGCACATGAGTTGCCTCGATACCTTGTCGGATGACGGGAAAGGAGCTCGAAAGCTATGGAACGAAGGATCAAACTTAGGAATCTCGGGACGATGATGGGCGCCGTCGCGCTCGTCTTTTCCGCCGCGCTCGTTTTCGCGCCGCCTTCCACCGCCCTCGCGCAGGGGACCGAGGACGGCATGCGGGCGCTCGAGGCGCTCGAGCGCACCGACGAGGTGATCGCGCGGGCGAAGCAGATCGTGGACGAGACGAGAAGCGAAAAGGGCCGCGTCGCCCTCCGCTTCGCCATGGAGCTGCAAACGCGGGCGTGGACCAACTACCGCGGAAACGGCTACCGCCTCGCTCTGCGGCTGACGCTCGAGGCGCGCGACGAGGCGTGGCACGCGATGTCGCTCGCCCGGGCGGACATCCGAAGCGAGGAAAGCCACACGCGCGTGGCCGAGGAAGCGCGAGAACGCCTGCAGAACGTCCGCGACATGATGATCGACGGCGGCTTGCGGGACGACCATGCGATGAAGCTCGTCGACGAGGCCCGCGGACTCCTCGACAAGTCGCGCGCGAACGCCCAGCAGAACCGTTACCAGCTCGCCCTCCGGCTCGCGGCGAACGCCCGCCAGCTCGCCGTCAAGGCGGAGGAGCGCGTGCGGAGCACCCGCATGCTCAAGGAATCGCTCGAGCGCAGGATCGCCCTCCTCGAACGGCTCATGGAACGCTCGCGCGACCGCGTCGGCGAAAAGGGCGACGACAAGACCCGCGCGGAGATCCGCGCCGCCGAGCGCAAGCTCGAGCAGGCGCGCGAGCAGCTCGCCGCCGGAGATCGGA
>JAGUZZ010000309.1:0-5606 GCA_020060525.1 bacterium
CGCTGCGGCGGCTGGAACCCCGCGTTCCACGCGAGCGCCCAGATCGAGAGGCAGGAGCCGGGATCGACGTCGTGGCTCACGATCGGCGAGAGCCCGTGCGCGATCCGGTGATAGGCGGTGTACGCGGCGAGCACGGCGAGCGCGAGGGCGCTCCACGCGGCGGCCCGCCTCCACGGCGCGGGCGCGACGAACGCCGCCGCCGGAACGAGCACGAGCAGGAAGTACTTTCCCGCGAGCGCCGCGGCGACGAAGAGGACCGGCACGAGCTTCCACCGTCCCGCCGCCGCGGCGGCGTACAGCGCCGCCGCGAAGAGCGAGACGTATATCTCCTCCTGCGGTATGAGCGCGATCGCGCCGAGAACGGACGGCAGGAGCACGAAGAGGAGCAGCAGGCCTCGGCGGCGCTCCTCGGGCACCCCCCGCGCGCGCCGGAGCAGCGCGTCGAGAACGAGGAGCGCGACGATCGTCCACGCGAGCACGCCGAACCGGAACCCCCAGAAATCCCCCGCGATCCGGAGCCACGGCGCGACGAGAAGGGAAAACACGGGCGGCAGGAGCGGCGGGAACGATCCCCAGTTGTCGCTGAGGCCCGCGGCCCGGTAATCCCTCCACAGGACGAACGGGTCGCGCACCATGCGCGTCAGCGTGACGACGTCGTCGGCGATCTCGTTCCCGCCGCTTGCGCGATGGAGCGCGAGGGCGATCGCCGCGCTCGCCGCGACGAGCACGACGAGCGGAACGATGAGGCGCGGGGGTCGAGGGAATTTCATGCGCACATCCTTCGCCGGGGCGCGCCGGCGCTCCGCCGCGGTGTTCACCGCGCCCTGCGCAGGAACTCCATGACGAGCGTGCGGAGCTTCGCCTCGCCGCGCTTGGCCGTCGCGAGGATCTGGAGGATGTTCACCGGCTCGAGATGGTCGGGATCGGCCTTGTCGGTCACGACGGAGACGCCGAGCACCTTCATACCGCCGTGCACGGCGACGATCGTCTCGGGGACCATCGACATGCCGACGACGTCGGCTCCGATGCGGAGCAGGAAGCGGTATTCGGCGGCCGTCTCGAGGTTCGGCCCCGCGACGGCGGCGAGAACGCCTCGCTTCACGGGGATCCCGGTCTCCTTCGACACCTTCTCGAGCAGCGCGACGTAGGCGCGCCGGTACGGCTCGCTCATGTCGGGGAACCGCGGGCCGAGCCGCTCGTCGTTCGGCCCGATGAGCGGATTGTCGCCCATGAGGTTGATATGGTCGGTCACGGCGACGACGTCGCCGGGCTCGAGATCCGGGCTCATGCCGCCGACGGCGGACGTGAGGACGAGCGAGCGGGCGCCGAGCGCTTTCATCACGCGTATGGGAAAGGTGACCTGCTCAAGCGTGTATCCCTCGTAGTAGTGCACGCGGCCTTCCATCGCGACGACGCGTTTTCCCGCGAGCTCGCCGAGGATGAGGTTCCCGGCGTGGAGCCCCTTCACGGTCGAGACGGGAAAGTTGGGGATCCTCTCGTACGGGATCTTCGCTTCGATATTTATCTTCTTCGCGAGCCCTCCGAGACCGCTCCCGAGGACGATGCCGAAGGCCGGCTTGACGTCGGCGGTCTTCCTCACGTAGGAGGCGCTTTCCTTGATACGCTCGTAGAGTCCAGCCACATGAACCCCTTTCTCCGTCGTCCGCGCTCCGGAAGCACGAGAGTAAACGATGGCCGAGGAGGCGATCAACGGCAAAAGACGCGGCATCGAGCGGAATTGACACGCGCGCACCGAATTGCTAGCATCGGAACCGCCATGAAGGGACGGCTCATCAGCCATTACAAAATCGTCGACGAGCTCGGCGCCGGGGGCATGGGCGTCGTCTACCGCGCCGAGGACGTGAAGCTCGGCCGCGCGGTCGCCCTCAAGTTCATCTCGCCGCAGACTCCCGAGGACGCCGAGGAGAAGACGCGCTTCCTCCACGAGGCGCAGGCGGCGGCGGCTCTCAGCCATCCGAATATCTGCGTCGTTCACGAGATCGACGAAGCGGACGGGCGCCTCTTCATGGCGATGGAGCTCGTCGAGGGCGAAAGCCTGAAAGACCGCATCTCCCGCGGGCCTCTCCCGATCGAAGAGGCGCTCGACGTCGCCCTGCAGGCCGCGGGCGGCCTCGACGCCGCGCACCGGAAGGGCGTCGTTCACCGCGACGTCAAGCCCGCGAACGTCATCGTGCAGCCGGACGGCCTCGTCAAGATCATGGACTTCGGCCTCGCGAAGCTCTCGGGAAGAACCGTTCTCACGAAGGCGGGGACGACGCTCGGAACGGTCGCCTACATGTCCCCCGAGCAGGCGCGCGGCAAGGAGGCCGACCGCCGGAGCGACATCTGGTCGCTCGGCGCCGTCCTCTACGAGATGGTGACGGGGCGGCTCCCGTTCAGCGCCGATTACGAGCAGGCCGTGCTCTACGCGATCATGAACGAGGCGCCGGAGCCCCTCACCGCGCTCCGCGCCGGCGTTCCGATGGAGCTCGAGCGGATAACGGGCAAGGCGCTCGCGAAGGATCCGTCCGAGCGCTACCAGCACGCCGACGAGCTCGCCGCCGATCTCAAGCGCTTGAAAAAAAGCCTCGAGGGAACGGACACGCCCCGCCCGTCGGCGCCGTCGCCCGAGACCGCGATCAAGCATCCGAAGCGGCGGATCGCGAGGATGCTCGTCCCCCTCTGCGTCGCCGCCGCGGCGGTCGCCGCGTTCGTCCTCCTCAGACCGGCGATCTTCGGCGGCGCCGTCGCCACCGAGCGCCATCCCGTCGCCGTCATCACCTTCGAGAACCAGACCGGCGATCCGCAGTACGACAACCTCAAGAAGGTGATCCCGAACCTCCTCATCACGAGCCTCGAACAATCCAAGTATCTTCAGGTCGTCACGTGGGAGCGGCTTCGCGACCTCGCGAAGCAGGCCGGCAGGGAAAGCGTCGAGGAGATCGACGCGGACCTCGGCTTCGAGCTCTGCCGCCGCGAGAAGATCGACGCGCTCGTCATCGGCTCCTTCATGAAGCTCGGCGACAGGTTCGTGACCGACATCAGGGTGCTCGACGTCGCCTCGAAAGGGAGCCTCGCCGTCGCGAACGCGGACGGCAGGGGGCTCGAGAGCATACCGGATCAGGTGGACCGGCTGAGCAGGGAGATCTCCCGCGGCGTCGGCCTCTCGGAGCGCAAGATCGAGGAAACGCAGCGTCCCGTGATCGACGTGACGACCTCTTCGACCGAAGCCTACGCCTATTATCTCAGGGGGATCGATGCGCTCGAGAGGTGGTATCTCGATGAGGGGATCAAGGCGCTCACGCGGGCGATCGAGATCGATTCGACGTTCGCCATCGCGCATCTTTTTCTCGGGCTGGCTCAATCGCGCGCGTGGAACCGCGCGGGGGCGATCGACTGCTATCGAAGCGCCCGGCGTCACGCGGCCAAAGCGACCGAGCGAGAGCGTTTCTACATCGAAGCGATATATGCCAGGAGCCTGGACGACGGCGACGGCGCGATTCGAATCTTCCGGGAGCTGCTCGAAAAATATCCCCGCGAAAAGCTCGCCTGGAGCCTTCTCGGCGATCAATACAGATTGCGCAAGATGAACCGCGAGGCCGTCGAGTGTCAGCGGCGCGCCCTCGAGCTCGATCCGACCTTCGGGATCGCGCTCAATCTGCTCGCGTACTCGCACCTCGCCATGGGCGATTATGAAAAGGCGATCGAGATCTTCCGGCGCTACAGCGCACTGTATCCCGGCGACGCGAATCCGTACGATTCGATGGGGGAAGCGTGCTTCAACATGGGCGATCTCGACGAGGCGCTTCGCATGTACGCCAGGGCGCACTCGTTGAAACCCCAGACGAACTCGGCCGTCATGCTGGCCTACCTCTGCGGCATCAGAGGCGAGCACCGCGAGGCGATTCGCTGGATCGAAGAGAACATGCGGGCGCAAAAGCTGCCGGGAATGCTCGCGGGGAATTATCTTTGGAGATCGAGCTTCCTCTCGTTCCTGGGGCGGCGCGAGAGAGCCCTGCGCGATCCGCGGCGCGGATTCGAGCTGGCGGATTCGATCGGCTCCCCGGGATTGGCGAGGTCATCGAGGGACGTCGAAGCGGCCTTGCTCTTCGATTGGGGCCGGCTCGACGAGGCGCGCGAGGCCCTGAAGGCGGACCCGGCCGCCGGCGGGATCCCGCAGGAACAAGCCGAGGGCCTCGACAATTACCGGGAATATTTCATGGGGCTCGTCGACGTCGCCGCGGGGGATCTCGCCGCGGCCCGGAAGGCGCTCGGCGCGCTCGAAACCGTTCTCTCCGGGATGCGCGAGCGCGCCTCCTCGCGGTACCTTCGAACGGCGAACTGGGCCGCCCTCCTCGAGGCCGAGCTGCTGCTCGCCGAGGGGCGGGCGAACGACGCGATACGATGCATCGAGAAAAGATACGCCGCGTATGTTCCGTCCGCTGGACCGCCTATGTTTTACGTCAACGTACCCTTCGAACAGGACGTTCTCCCGCGCGCGTACGCGGCGAAGGGCGATCTTGATCGTGCGATCGCCGAGTACGAAAAGCTCCTCGCCTTCGATCCCGCGAGCAAGGACCGGCGTCTTCTCCATCCGCGGTACGAGTACCGCCTCGCGAAGCTCCTCGAGAGACGTGGGGCGCGCGCGAAGGCGCTCGAGCATTACGAGAGATTTCTGGAATACAACAGAGAAGCCGATCCCGGCATCCCCGAGGTCACGGACGCCGAGGCGCGCGCCGCGGCTCTGCGGTTGTCCGGGGCCTGACGGCGCCGCGAAGGCTCACCTGCTGAAGCCGGCCGCTCCGAAGAATCTCAACCTCCGTCAGCGCTGCTGATCGCTCGCGGTGCCTTTCCGGCGCGCGGCACGGTAGATCCGGAAATACTTCCATGCGAGGACTATTCCGAGCACCGCGAAAATAGACGAAGAATACACGTTCCTTCCGCCCGTAACGGCCGACACGATGAAGAACAGCGCGAGAGCGGCGCAAACGATCGGCAGGAATGGCTTCTCCTGAAACCGCTTGACGAACAAGCTGAGAACGAAAAAGACGACGATCAGCGCGGCGGCTATATAGCTTCCCATGGTCACCTCCGGCACAGCAATCGTTTACGGATTGTGCTTGTGTTCGGGAAGAGAATAATCCCGGCGGGCTATCCGGTTCAAGCATAAGATCGAAGCTAGAGCTCGGGCAGGGCCCGCAGCGCTTCTGCGACCGAAGCGGGCGCAGAGAGCACCTTGCTCCTCGACGAGGCGCCGGACTCGACGACGATCTCGCGCCTCGCGACTCCGAAGCTCTTGGCGATGAACGCGACAAGCTCGGCGTTCGCCTCGCCTTCGCGCGGAGGCGCCGCCACCTTAACACGAAGCTCCCCGGCCGTGTTCCAGCCGAGGAGCTCGTTTCGAGGGGCGGACGGTTGAATTCTCACGCGGAATCCGATCCGCGCGCCGGTTCTATCCTTGATGTCCTTCATTCTTCGACAGGTTCGAAAGGTTCCGGCGAAGCTCTTCCATCGACCACGTCTGCTCGGACGCGGTCTCGGCGCTCACCGGGGCCGGCTGGGGCCTCGGCGCCTGCGGAGCCGCCGGCTGAGCCGCTTGCGGAGCC
>JAGUZZ010000219.1:0-7645 GCA_020060525.1 bacterium
GCCGTCGAATACGCCCGTCATGAAGATGTTCGACGTGACGCCGACGGCCTGCCAGCCGGCGTAGGTCACGCGCGCGCCGACGTTGAAATAGGTGACCGTTCCCGTGAAGTCTCCGGCGCCGTTGCCCCAGATATGATCGCCGTCGAGCCAATACTGCCCGCCGGTGTAGTTCGTCGAGTAATCGATCCAGCCGTTGCGGTTCGCGTCGAAGAAGCGCGCCGTTTCGACCGCTCCCGTCGCGTCGATCGCCATGCCCCATACCCGCCACTGCGTTCCGAGCTCCGCGCCGTTCCACGAAGCCGCGGACTCGGTATTTCCCGGCTGCCCGGGTCCCGCGCCGCCGCACCACGCCTCCGACGCGCGGCCGCCGATCATCGTCCCGCTATATGTCGAGTACGTGCCGTCTTTCGGCGGGTTCGGGCAAGCGGCGAAAACGCCCGAAGAAAGAAGAACCGCCGCCGTAACTCCCGCTGCAATAGCTGCAAACTTCACGACGCCCTCCTAGCGTAAAGGGGACAAAAACGGATGAAATGTTTAATGATTATAATTCTTAATTGATATTTATGTCAACTAAAATAAATGGAGCGTTTGCCCTATTATTGCATCGCGGGCGGCGCGATGCGGACTCGGCTCGACCGGTTACCAACGCTCGTCGTATTTCGTCCAGAGATCGTCGCCGAGTCTCCAGTAGGCTTCCGTAAGCTCGACGCACATCTCGTTCGAGCGCTTCGTAAGGTACTCGATCGCTTCCGCCGGGTTCCGGGCGTGGAGCCTCGCGGCCTCGTCCTCGATCCGCTTCTGCTCCGCGAAGGCGGCCGCGTGCAGCCCGTCGCGCACGGCGTACACGTCGCGGCGCATGTCGCCCCACCGGTGCGCGGCGATGGTGCTCACGCGGTTCACGGCCCACCATGCGCTCCCGGTCGTGAACGCGGGCCGCCCCTTCGGCCCTCCGAGCTCCCATGACGCGGGCAGGTCCGTGATGCAGCAGTAGAGCGGCGCGAGGCAGGTCGCCGCCGGATTGTCCCAGCCGAACCATACGAGTCCGCCGACGGGATCGGGAAGCCACGCGCGCGACTGCGACACGAAGAAGTATACGCAGTAGTAGCGGGCGATCGTGCGCTCCCCCATCTCGTGGAGCGCGCCATTTATCTTCCAGAGGGGCATTTGGTCGTAGTTCATGAACGGATTCGCGTACGGGCTCTTCACGAGCTTCCCGTCTTTGCCCTTCACGAGCATGAACTTCGTCATGTCGTAGTCCGTGTCCTCGAACGTGTCCTCGAAGATCTTCATGATGTCCGCGACCGAAACCTTTTTCTCGGGTTTGATCGAGAACGGGAAGTTTTCCTGGTTCGCGTCGAACTTCCGCGACGGCGCGAGCAGGTCGAACACGCGCCACTCGCGCCGGCGGGCCCACATGGAGCTGCGCCCGTCGTAGGCGTAGCAGAACTCGAACGGCTCCCCGCTCTTCGGATCGTAGAGCCCCAGCTCGATCGCGGCGCTCACGACGTTCTTCGACGCCATGAAATTGCCGCCGTCCTTGAGATCTATCCGCCGTATGCGGCTCTGGTTGGCGTTGACGCTCACGTGGTCGTCCGGCACCCGTTGGGCCGCCCAAATCGCTCCGACCTTCCCCTGGCCGGGCCCGACGACCTCGAAGTGCCAGACCTCCTTCGTGTCGGCGATCGTGAGGCATTCGCCGCCGTCGTTGTAGCCGTACGCTTCGAGGAGCTCGCCGGCGAGCTCGATCGCCTCGCGCGCGGTTCTGCAGCGCTCGGCCATGAGACGGGTGAGCTCGTAGCAGTTGATCATGCCGCGGTCGCTGCGGAGAACGTCCTTGCCGCCGAACGTCGATTCGCCGATCGCGAGCTGGTGCTCGTTCATGAGCGGGTAGAAGCCGTAGAGATACCCGAACGTATCTCCCGTCTGCGGGATCGAACCCGTGTACACGAGCCCCGTCGTGTCGCCGTAGCTCTCCATGAGATCGGTCTTGAGGTATATGCGCGAGCGGGAGCCGGGCGGATGCTTCATGCGGGGGACGGCCTTGAGCCACGTGCGTCCGTCGTGGCTGTCGCACGTGTGGGAGGTCATGACGGAGCCGTCCGCCGAGGCGAGCCGTCCGACCGTAATCGTCGTGCAGCCGTCGGGAACGTCCTTGGCGCGGGCGCGCCCCGGGGGGGCGGAGAGAACGAGCGCCGCCGCGCACGCCGCGGCGAGCGGGCGGAACACCGAAGTCATCCCTCGCATGCGTCCATCCTTTCCGGTCCGCTTTCCGCGCGGCCGCCCCGCGGCAGCCTAGGAAAGCGCCACGTCGAGAATCATCATGAGAACGAATCCGAAAATCGTTCCGATCGTCGCGATATCCGAGTTGCCTCCCGTCTGCGACTCCGGGATGACCTCCTCGACGACGACGTAGATCATGGCTCCCGCGGCGAACCCGAGAGCGTACGGCATGAGGGCCTGCGAGGCGGAGACGGCGATCACGCCCGCGACCCCCGCGACGGGCTCGACGGCGGCGGAAAGCTGGCCGTACCAGAAGCTCCGAAAACGCGACATGCCGTCCCGCCGGAGCGGCATCGACACGGCGACCCCCTCCGGAAGATTCTGCAGGCCGAGACCGATCGTGAGCGCGACCGCGGCGGCGACCGTCGCGTGGCCGAGGCCCGCCGCCGCCACGCCGAAGACGACGCCGATGGCAAGCCCTTCCGGGATATTGTGCAGCGTAATGGCGAGGATGAGGAGCGTGCTCCGCCGCCACGACGTATGGACGCCCTCGGCCTTGTCCATCGTGAGCCCGCCGTGCAGGTGCGGCAGGACGAAATCGATCAGGCGGAGCGTCGCCGCCCCGAGCACGAATCCCGCCGCGGGCGGAAGCCAGCAGGGCAGGGATCCGTCCATGCAGAGCCGAACGGCCGGCGCGAGGAGGGACCAGAAGCTCGCCGATATCATGACGCCCGCCGCGAAGCCGAGCATCATGTCGAGGAATTTGTCGTTCAGCCCCTTGAAGAAGAAGACGGCGGAGGCGCCGAGCGCGGTCATGAGCCAAGTGAAAACGGTCGCGATGAGTGTCTGCGTGACGGGATCAAGGCGGGATAAGAGATCAATCACTGCCGTGCGCTCCTCCGATGCGGTTCATCTCGGCGGCGAGCGCCGAACGATCGACCTCCCGGCCGACGAGGGGCCCTTCGGCGAGAGCGGGGACGAGGCTCTCGAACGGCGGCCGCTCGTTCCTGTATATCACGCCGATCGGTATCGTGTCTCCCCATTCCGCCGCCGTCTTCATCGCGAGCGTCCAGTCCGACGGATCGTACCCCGAGGGGAGCTCCCGGCAGCGCTTCTTGTACCACGCGAAGTTGTTCACGCGGTTGAACGAAACGCACGGCTGCAGCACGTCGACGAGCGCGAAGCCGCGATGCGCCACGGCGAGGCGGATCGTCTCGGCGAGATGATCGACCGCGCCGGTGAAGCTCCGCGCGACGAAACCGGCCCGCATGGCCACGGCGACGGCGACGGGGTCGAACCGCTCGAGGATGACGCCCCCGGGCTGAGCCTTCGTCTTCATGCGCTCCTCGGACGTCGGGCTCGCCTGCCCCTTCGTGAGACCGTAGATCTGGTTGTCGTGAACGATCGCGGTGACGTCGACGTTGCGCCGGATCGCGGCGAGGAAATGGTTCCCGCCTTCGCCGTACATGCAGCCGTCGCCGCTTTCGACGATCACGGCGAGCCCGGGGTTGGCGAGCTTCGCTCCCGTCGCGACGGGAAACGAGCGGCCGTGAAGACCGTTGAAGACGTTCGCGTTGAGATAGTGCGGCGCCTTCGCCGCCTGCCCGATGCCGCACACGAAGAGCACGCCTCGCGGCTCGAGGCCGGCCGTGACGAGCCCCCGCTTCACGCCTTCGAGAAGCGAAAAGTTTCCGCAACCGGGGCACCAGGCGGTCTCGTGGGCGCCGTCATCATCGATCGAAACCATCATGCCCCCTCGACGCTGAGCTCCCTCAGGATGTACTGCGGCGTGATCGGAAGTCCGTCGTAGCGCGCGACGCGCTCCGATATCTCGAAGCCGGTCTCTCGCCGGATGAGCCTCGCGAGCTGCCCCGTCGCGTTCCCCTCGACCGCGGCGACGAGCCCCGCGTTCTCGAGCCGGCCGAGGAACCGCTCCGGCGCGAGCGGCCAGATCTGGCTGAAATGGAGCGTCGCCGCGTCGAGCCCCTTGCCGCGAAGGGCGGCGGCCGCCTCGCGCGCCGCGCCGCGCGTCGAACCCCACGTGACGAGCAGCAGCTCGGGACGGGCGCTTCCCTCGTACTCGGGCGGGATCGTTTCGGCGCGGATCCCCGCGAGCTTTCTCAGACGCTTCTCGACCATGACCTTGCGGACTCCGAGATCCTCCGTGAGATGACCGTCCTCCGTGTGCTCGTCGCTGTCCGTCACGACGAGATGGTCGCTCGCGCCGGGGAGGAGGCGCGGCGACACGCCGCTCTCCGTCAGGGCGTGGCGGCGATAGGGAGCGGACACCGCCGCGGGATCGGCGCCGGGCCTCACCCAATCGAGCGACGCGACGTCGAACGGAGCGACCGCGCGGTAGCTGTCGGCGAGAAACTGATCGGTGAGGATGAAGACGGGGCTCTGGTGCCGCTCCGCGAGGAAGAACGCCTTGCGGGCTATATGAAAACACTCCTCGACGCCGCCCGGCGCGAACACCGCCCGCGGAAACTCGCCGTGGCCCGCGTGGAGGACGAACTCGAGGTCCGCCTGCTCCGTTCTCGTCGGAAGCCCCGTCGCCGGGGCCGGTCTCTGGGCGACGACGATCACGAGCGGCGTCTCCGTCATGGCGGCGAGGCTCACGCCCTCGACCATGAGGGCGAACCCCCCGCCGGAGGTTGCGACGAGCGACGGAGCGCCGGCGTACGAGGCGCCGATCGCCATGTTGATCGCGGCGATTTCGTCCTCCGCCTGCTCGACGACGAGACCCATCCGCCCGGCCATGCCGACGAGAGTGAGCGGGATCGTCGTCGACGGCGTCATGGGATAGAACGCGGCGAACCGGAGCCCGGCCGATACCGCGCCGAGCGCGATGGCCTCGTTTCCGTTCATCATGAGCCGGGACGTGCCGGACGACGACGCGGCGGGCGGGAGGGGCCGGCCGCTTTCCGGCCGCCCCGCGCACCACGCGAACGCGCTCTCGAGCGCGCGGCGGTTCTCCTCCATCGTCTCGGGATGCTTTCTGCCGAACGCCTCTTCGAGAACGCCCGTAACGATCCCGCGATCGACGCCGAGCACCGCGCAGACGACGCCCAGCGCCGCCGTATTGACGTATTGCTTCGGAGCGAGATCCTTGAAGGGCACGCGCAGGCACCGCTCGTCGGCGTCGCAGAACGACTCGTCGGCGATGACGAGCCCGCGCGACGAAAGCTCGGGCAGATGGAGGAGAACGGTCTCGTCGTTCAGGGCGACGACGACGTCGATCTCCTCCGCTGGCGCGTCGATCGCCTCCGCGCCGACGCGCACCGCGAACGTATTGTGACCGCCGCGGATGCGCGACTCGTAGCTCTGCGTCACGACGACGAAATAGCCGCCGCGGACGAGCGCGCGCGAGAGAAGCTCGCCGACCGTCGCGAGCCCCTGCCCGGCCTCTCCGCCGATGAGGATGTTCGTCGAGTGCACGGCCTCAGCCCTTCGGCGCGCCCCGCCGAGGGAGGCCGGGGCGCGCGCGAACCGCTCGTCCTTACCCGTGGAACTCGCGCTTGCCGAGCTCCCGGTCGAGCATGATGATCCCGTTGCCCGAATCCTTGATCCGCTCGAGCATGTTCACGACGCCGGATGCGGTCGCCTCTTCCTCGACCTGCTCCTTGACGAACCAGTCGAGAAACACCTTCGCCGGGTAATCGCTCTCCTTCTCGGCGAGCTTGTAGAGCCCGTTGATCTTGCTCGTGATGAACTTCTCGTGCTCGTACGCCGCCGTGAAGGCGTCGAGCGGGGATTTCCACGCGGCCTTCGGTTTGTCGATTTGATCGAGCGCGATGCGCGCGCCGCGGTCGCGCAGGTGCTCGAAGAACTTCATCGCGTGGGAATCCTCTTCCTTCGCCTGGACGCGCATCCAGCCGGCGAACCCGTCGAGGTTGATCGAATGGAAATAGGCGGCCATCGACAGGTACAGGTAGGACGAATAGAGCTCGTGATTCATCTGTTCGTTGAACGCAGCGACGATCTTCGTGCCGATCACGCGGGATCACTCTCCTGTCCAGAGGCCGTGAATATTGCAGTATTCCCGGGCGAGGACCCTCGACGCCTTGACGTAGAACACGGCCTCGGGCTCGTCGCCGGGTTTGAGGAATTTGCGGTACGCCTCGCCGTCCGCGACGAGCTGGATCCATTCGATCCAGTGTTTCTCCTCCATCGGATGCGGCGCCGAGCCGACCTTCACCCGGTACCCGCCCTCGATCTTCTCGACGACGGGAACGTGCTTCTCCTTCGACGCGTCGGTCGTGTTCTCCTTGAGGAGCCTCATCGGCTCGCCGCAGCACACGAGCTCGCCCACGCCCCCATGGAGGACCTCCACGATATTGCCGCATATGTCGCACTTGTATATCTCGAGTTTTTGCGCCATCGCGCTCCGCCTCCTTCCGTCGCCGCCGGAACCGCGCCTCTTATGCGCGGCGGCGGCCGTTCACGCTCTTTTGTTCGATCCCCAGGGCCGTTTCGATACTCATTGTACCATACACCCGACGCCGGGTGCGCGTTTGATTCCCCGCCGCGCGCTCAGTAATTCTCGCCGAGGAGCTCGAAGTGCGCGCGCGGATGCGCGCAGGCGGGACAGAGCTCGGGGGCTTCCTTGCCCTCGTGCAGGTACCCGCAGTTGCGGCACCGCCAGACGGTATGCTCGGCGCGCTTGAAGACGCGGCCCTTCTCGATGTTTTCCCGAAGCGCCAGATAGCGCTTCTCGTGCTGCTTCTCGGCGACCGCGATTGCCTCGAAGATCGCCGCCACGTTCGCGAAGCCCTCCTCGCGGGCCGTTTTCGCGAACGACGGATACATGCCGGTCCACTCGTAATGCTCTCCTCCGGCGGCCTCGCCGAGGTTCTCGGCGGTCGTGCAGATCGTTCCCGCGGGGAACGCGGCCGTTATCTCGACCTCGCCCCCCTCGAGCAGCTTGAAGAGGCGCTTCGCGTGCTCCTTTTCCTGATTCGCCGTCTCCTCGAAGATCGCCGCGATCTGCTCGTACCCCTCCTTCTTCGCCTGGCTCGCGAAGTACGTGTAGCGGTTGCGGGCCTGCGATTCTCCGGCGAAGGCGGTCAGAATGTTCTTCTCCGTCTTCGTACCCTTGAGCGACATCTCGCGTACCTCCCTTTTCACCGGTCCGGTGCCGACCTACGAATCACGATCTATTTCGCGCCGTCCGGACGGACGGCTTTCGAGACGGTATACCCGAGCTCCTCGATCGCCCTCGCGAGTTTCTCCTCGTCGAACCCCTCTCCGGCGACGATCGCCTCTCCCTTCCCGAGATCGACCGAAGCGGACGCGACGCCGGGGCTCTCCATGAGCGCGCGCTGCACGGCGAGCGCGCAGTGGTTGCAGGTCATGCCGCCGATCGGGATGCGCGCCGTCCTCTCCGTTCCGGCCGGTCGCGGAACGGCCCCCACCCGCCTCGGCC
>JAGUZZ010000018.1:0-6219 GCA_020060525.1 bacterium
CGCCCCGGCGCGCGAGCGCCGCAGCGACGGCGATCGACGGGGCCGTGTTGCGGCCGGCGGGCTCGATGAAGATATTCGCAGGATCGAGCGCGGGGAGCTCCCCGCGTATCGCGGCCGCCTGCTCCTCGATCGTGAGGAGAAAGATCCTTTCGGGGGGGATGAACGCCGCGAGACGGCGCCACGTGAGCGAGAGCATCGATCCCCCGCCCGCGACGTCGAGGAGCTGCTTCGGTCGCGCGGCGCGGCTGCGCGGCCAGAACCGCTTCCCTTTGCCCCCCGCGAGAATGACGCCGTACACGGAGAATCAACCCTCCCTGAGCGACGACGCGTCGATGTGAACGGCGAGCGCGTCGGCGATCTCCCGGCGGATGGCGCCGAGCTGCTCGATCGTCGAGGCCTCGAACCGGAGGACGAGGGCGGGCTGCGTGTTCGACGCGCGGACGAGCCCCCACCCGCCGTCGAAGACGACGCGCGCGCCGTCGACGTCGATCACGCGGCGGCTTTTCCGGAAGTGCTCGCGCACCGCGTCGACGACCGCGAACTTCCGGTCGTCCGGGCAGTCGACGCGGATCTCCGGGGTCGTCTCGTAACGCGGCAGATCGGCGAGGAGCGCGCTGAGCGGCGCCGCGCCCCGCGAGACGATCTCGAGGAGACGGCAGGCCGCGTAGAGGGCGTTGTCGAATCCGAAGTACCGGTCCGCGAAGAAGAGGTGCCCGCTCATCTCTCCCGCGAGCAGCGCGCCCGTTTCGCGCATCTTTTTCTTGATGAGGGAATGCCCCGCCTTCCACATGAGGGGCTTCCCGCCGTGGCGGAGGATATCGTCCTCGAGCGCCTGAGAGCACTTGACCTCGAAGATGATCGTCGAGCCGGGATGCGCCGCGAGGACGTCGCGGGCGAAGAGCGCGAGGAGCCGGTCTCCCCAGAGGATCTGGCCCCGGTCGTCGACGACGCCGATCCGGTCCGAATCCCCGTCGAAGGCGACGCCGAGCTCGAGACGGCGATCGAGCACGACGTCCCGCAGATCGCGGACGTTCTCGGGAACGGTCGGATCGGGGTGATGGTTCGGAAACGCCCCGTCCGGCTCCATGAAGAGCTCGACCGGGCGCTGGCCGAGAGCCGCGAAGAGCTCGCGCGCGACGAGACCCGACGTGCCGTTGCCGCCGTCGGCGGCGAACGAGACGGGGCGGGCGACGGAGATCCCGCCGGCGACGTGCTCGACGTATTCGGCGCGGGCCTCGCGTCTCTCGATTCGGCCGCCGCCCGGCTCGGGAAGGTCCTCCTCGGCGAGCAGGCGAAGCTCGAGAATGTCGTCGCCGTGGATCGTCCCCTCGCCGCGCAGCACCTTGAATCCGTTGAAGTGTCCTGGATTGTGGCTCGCCGTGATCATGACCCCGCCGCGGAGACCCCACGTCCTCGCGGCGAAGTAGAAGACCGGCGTCGGAACCGCTCCGACGTCGACGACGTTCACGCCGCCGCGGCGGAGCCCGTCCGCGAGCGCCTCGAAGAACCGGTCGCTCGACCGGCGGACGTCGCGCCCGACGACCGCGTCCCGGATCCCCTCGCGCGCGAACGACGCCGCGGCGGCGAGCCCGAGACGCCGCACCAGATCGTCGGTGAGATCGACGTCGACGACGCCCCTGATGTCGTATTCACGGAAGATATGAGGCGGAATAACGCCGTGCTTCATCTCCGCTCTCTCCCGTCGGTCACTCCTTCACGACCCACACCTTCACCGGCACCTCGACTTCGCGGTGAAGCCGCAGCGGCACGGTGTAGACGCCGAGCTTCTTGATCGGCTCCTCGAGGACGACCATCTTGTGGTCGACGGCGAAGCCCTGATCGACGATCGCCTTGGCGATGTCGTGACCGGTCACGGAACCGTAGAGCTTGTCCTCTTCGCCCGCCTGCACGACGAGCGTGCAGGAGATGCCTTTCATCTTCTCGGCGACGGCCATGACGGATATCTTGAGCTTCGCGTCGCGGGAGGCGTGCAGCTTGTTCTCCTCCGCGAGAACCCGCGACTGGCCCGCCGTCGCGGGCACCGCGAGCCGCTTCGGGAGGAGGAAGTTCCGCGCGTAGCCGTCCTTCACGCGGACCCGGTCGCCGCGCTCCCCGAGACCCTGGACCTTCTGAGTAAGGATGACTTCCATGGTACTCTCCCCTTAGCGATAGTATTCCCTGACGTACGGGAGGAGCGCGATGAACCGCGCCTTCTTGATCGCGCGGGTCAGCACGCGCTGGTGCCACGCGCACGTGCCCGTGATGCGGCGCGGGGTGATCTTGCCGCGCTCGGTGACGAAGCGGCTGAGAAAACCCTGATCCTTGTAATCGATGACGAGCCTGTCGATGCAGAACCGGCAGGGCTTCGTCGGCATCGGGCGTTTTTCCTTCTTCTTGCGTTCGTTCCGCATGAATGGTCCTCCGTGTGTGGTTCGGTACCGGGGCTACGCCCGCGGCGGCTCCGCCGGCCGCGGCTTTTCCTCGACGACGATCATGTGGCGAAGCACCGCCTCGTCGAACCCGAACACGCGGTTGAGCTCCTTCAGGATCTCGTTGCTCCCGGCGAAGCGCATGAACGTGTAGTAGCCTTCGAACTGCTTCTTGATGGGGAAGGCGAGCCGGCGTTTGCCCCACTGGTCGAGCGCCTGCACCTGCCCCTCCCGCGACGTGACGATTTCGCTGTAGCGAACGGCCTTGTCCTTCACCGTTTGTTCGTCGAGGGCGGGATTGAGGATATAGATGCACTCGTAGGTGCGCATCGAAGAATTCCTCCCTTCGGACTGAAAGCGACTTTCATCGGGGCCGGGAGGCGCCGTGAAAGTAGGGATGTATGTTGGCAGGCTGCCGCCTGCGCGAGTTACGGGGCAATATAACACGCCGCGGCCCCCCGGTCAAGCGGCTCCGGCGGACCCTCCGTCCCCGGCGCCGCCCCCGCCGTTGTACCGCTGCATCGCCGCGTGGAGACCCCGGCGAACGGCGAGCTCGACGGCGTCGGCGGCGGCCTCGACCAGCGCGTCCGCCGTCTCCCGCTCCTCCGCCGGGAAATCCGTCAGCACGAAATCGGCCCAGTCGATCCCCCCGGGCGCCCCGCCGATCCCGAGGCGGAGCCGCGGAAACGCCTCCGTGCCGAGGCGGTCGATGATCGAGGCGAGCCCGTTGTGCCCGCCGCTCCCGCCGCCCATGCGGAAGCGCAGCCTGCCGAGGGGCAGGTTGAGATCGTCGCTCACGACGAGCAGCCCCGCGGGAGAGAGCCCCGCGACGCGGCTCACCGCGGCGCCCGATTCGTTCATGTAGGTGAGGGGCTTGAGAAGAACGATCGTCCGTCCGGCGGCCCGCCAGCGCGCTTCCTGCGAGGGACCGCCGGCGCGCCGCCACGACAGCGCGTGGCGGCGCGACAGCAGATCGAGCGTGAGAAATCCGAGATTGTGTCTCGTGGAGCGGTAGCGCGCGCCGGGATTGCCGAGTCCGCACACGACCGAGATCTGCTCCATGGGAGACTACTTTTCCTTTTCCTCTTCCCCGCCTTCCGCTTCCTCTCCCTCGGCTCCCTCGCCCTCCTCGGGGGCGACGGCGGCCTCGGGCGCGGCGCCCGGCTCGGGAATGAGCGTCTCGAGCTTCTTCGGCGCGGAGACGTGCGCGATCGTCACGTGCTCGTCGTCGACGAAATCGAGATCCGGATAGAGCGCCATGAGGTCGGAGACGTGGAGCGACTGGCCGATCATGAGCGCGGAGACGTCGATCGAGAGCTTTTCGGGGATCTCCATCGGCTTCACGTCGATCGTCACTTCGCGGATGCCGTGATCGAGCACGCCGCCCTGATCCTTGACGCCGGCCGGCATTCCGGCGAGATCGATCGGCACGCCGATGTGGAGCTTCTCGTCGATCGAGATGCGCTGAAGATCGAGATGCAGCACGTTTCCCGTCACGGGGTGGTGCTGAATTTCGCGGACGAGCGTGAGGATCGAGCCCTCGTTCCCGCCCTCGACGTCGAGGTTGAGGATCATGTGCTCGCTCTTCGACGCGTGCAGGATGTGCCACAGGTCCTTCTGTCCCACGCTGAGGTTGAGCGGCTCGCGCTTGTGCCCGTACAGAATCGCCGGGACCTCGCCGGTGCGGCGGAGCTGCCGCGCCAGTTTCTTGCCGTCCGCTTCCCGAATGCGGGACTTGAGATTCATATGTTTCATTTCGTCCTCCGAAGCTACGCGAACAGGTTGCTGATCGACTCTCCCGTGTGGATGCGGCGTATCGCCTCGCCGAGAAGCGGCGACACGTCCAGCACCTTTATTTTCCGGCACTCGGGACATTCCCGGATGGGAAGCGAATTCGTGACGACGACCTCCTCGATCGGGGAGCTCTCGAGGCGCGCGAACGTCTCCCCCGCGAAGACGGCGTGCGTCGCCGCGGCGATGATCCGCCGCGCGCCGGCCTTCTTGAGAACCGCGGCCGCCTGCGTCGTCGTCCCGGCCGTGCTGATCAGGTCGTCGAGGATGATGATATCGCTTCCCTTGACCTCGCCGATGATATTCATGACCTCCGACTGGTCGGCCGCCGTGCGCCGCTTGTCCACGATCGCCAGGTTCGCTCCGAGGCGCTTCGCGAAGGCGCGGCCCATCTTGATGCCGCCAACGTCGGGCGATACGACGGTCACGTTCTCCAAATTTTTCCCCTGAATATATTCAAAGAGCACCGGCGCCGCAAAAAGATTATCGACCTGAATGTCGAAAAAACCCTGAATCTGCGCCGCGTGGAGCTCGAGGGCGAGCACCCGGTCCGAGCCCGCCGTCGTGATGAGGTTCGCGACGAGCTTCGCCGAAATCGGCACCCGGGGCTGATCCTTGCGGTCCTGCCGCGCGTAGCCGTAGTACGGGATGACCGCGGTGATGCGGTCCGCCGACGCCCGCCGGCAAGCGTCGATGAGAAGGAGAAGCTCCATGAGGTTGTCGGCCGGCGCGAACGTCGGCTGCACGATGAAGACGTCCCGCCCCCGGATATTGTCGAGGATGCGCACCTTGATCTCGCCGTCGGTGAAGCGGCCGATCTCCAGGTCGCAGAGCGATACGCGCAGGTACGCCGCTATCTTCTTCGCGAGCTCGGGATTGGCGGTTCCCGCGAGGATCTTCAACTCGTCGTTCATCCCGCAAAACCTCCGTATAGAACAAGGAAGGTGACCGATCCGGTCACCCTGCCGTCGACCATCATGGTTGGGGAGGGAGGATTCGAACCTCCGATCCAGGATCCAAAGTCCCGTGTCTTGCCGCTTGACGACTCCCCAGACGTCCGCAGCCCGGGAGCGCCGCGCTAGATGTCGCGCGAGATCTCGACGCCCGCCTCCGTGCTGATGTTGTCCTTTTCGCTCAGGTACGCCTTGATGACCTTTCCCTCGAGCCACGAGCGGCTTTCGTTGCTGATCGGGTGGGCGATATCCTGAAAGGTCCCGTCGGGGCGCCGCCGGCTCGGCATCGCGACGAAGAGACCCTTCGCCCCCTCGATGATCTTGAGCCCTCTGATGACGAGCATGTTGTCGAGCGTGATGCTCGCGAAGGCTTTCAGCTTGTTGTCGTTCCTTACAGAGATCCGAATCTCCGTGATTTCCATGTGGCCCCCCTAGAGTGTGATTCCCGCGCCGCCGCCTATCCTACCTCTAGACGAACGGCGCCGGTTATGGGCTGAGCGATGCTCGTGAAAAAACCTTCGCTATCGAATCGCCCCGCCACCTCCCTTGCTTTTCTTTCCTCCCCGAAGACCGCGAAGCAGGCCGAACCGCTCCCGCTGAGGGAGCTGAGGATCGGCCGTGCCTCCCGAAGCGCCGCGAGCACCTCGCCGACGGCCGGGAAACGCTCGACCACGCCGGCTTCGAAGCCGTTGCGCGTCGCGAGCGCCGTATTCGGGAACCCCTTCAAATCCGTCAGTAACGCCGTAAGTGTAGCTTTGCCAATATCCTTTGTCAACAATAAATTGATGTTCTCATAAGCCCATTTGGTAGAAATAGATAGATTTGGTTTGACGATGAGGATCCAGCCCCCCGGAAGCCCCTCCGCGGCTTCGAGAATCTCCCCTCTGCCGCGGCCGATCGCGGGGGTTCCGAGGATGAAAAACGGCACGTCGCTGCCGAGCCGCGCGCCGAGCTCGAGCAGCTCGTCCCGGGAAAGCTCCGTTCCGAGAAGCCGGTCGACCGCGACGAGGGTCGCCGCGGCGTCCGCGCTCCCGCCGCCGAGCCCG
>JAGUZZ010000366.1:0-3115 GCA_020060525.1 bacterium
ACGAGGCGGCGACGATCCGCGCGGCGCGTCGGAGAGCGCGGCCGCGCAAGGCGCGGCGGACGCCGCGACGAAGATGAGCGCCGTTATCGCGATCGCAAAGCGCATACAGTCCTCCCGGCTCATCGCACGATGGCGAACTTTCGAACCGCCTCGACGCGCCGCCCGCCCGAGACGACGGCGAGACGCGAGATATAGACGCCCGAGGCTCGGTCGCTCATGGATACGACGAACTCGTCCTGCCCTCCGCGCATCCTCTTCGTGCGCGAGAGAACGAGCTCGCCCGTGAGCGTCAGGATCTCGAGCCGCGCCTCGCCTTCGGCCGGCGCGGTGAAGTGAAATCCGACGCGCTCCCCCCGCGAGGGGTTCGGATAGACGATGAGATCGGCGGCGAGCGACGTCCATGCGCCGCCGCCCCCGCTTCCCCCGCCGCTCCTCGCCCAGGCCGTCCGTCCGGCGTCGCCCCACAGCGTGCGCCACGATTGTGCCGGCAACGGATCGAGAGGCAGCCCCCTGAACCGCGCGACGCCGCCGTCGAAGCACGCGAGCGGCGCTCCTTGATGCGCGCCCGTCGGCCCGATCTCGATCGCCCGGTCGAACGACGACGCCGCCTTGCGCGGGAATCCGCGCTCGAGCGTTCCGTCGCCGCCGAGAACGTAGAGCAGCCCTCCGTCGCTTCCCGCGACGACCGCCCGCCCCGAGCCCGAGACGGCGATCGTGACCGGCGCGGAGAACCGCGATCCCCACGGCAGCTCCGCGAGCGACCATATGCGCCGCGGCCACCCCTTGAGGTTGGCGAGCGAGGGGCTCATCGCATAGATCGAATATCCGTCCGAATATACGAGATCGATCCAGGAATCTCCATTCAAATCACCGAGCGCGGGCGGGGCCGCGACGGGGCCTTCGCCGGGGCGGTCCGCGAGGAGTCCGCGGTCTCCGTACACGAGGATCCGGCCCGTCGCGCGGCAGAGGACGTACACCTCGTCCCCGGCCTCCGAGGGCGCGAGATCCCCTCCCGCGAGCCAGAATCCGTCCCTCCAATCGGCCGCTCCGACGGGAAGCCTCCGCGGGTAGCCCGGGGCGAGACCGAGCGCCTCGCCGGTTCCCGCGGGATAGAGGGTCCATTTGAAGAGCAGGGCGCTCTGGGAAACGAACGTCGGCGTATCCTCCGGCGACATCGCGAAAAAGACCGCCGTGCCGTACCCCTCTTCGCTCTCCGCGACGACGAGGTTGCTCGTGATGTCCCGCTCGAAGATCGAGATGGGGCTCCCGGCCGCTTCCTCACCGTCCGCCTCGAGGATGTGTATGCTCCGCCGCCCCGCGGCGGCGATCCTGCAGCCGTCGGCCCGCCTCACGACCACCGGATGCGTCGCGAGCGTCGCCTGAATGAACGCCGGCCATCCTTCGTACTCGGTCCACGAGGAGCGCCTGTACGCGTGAACGTACCCCCGCTGCTCCCCGACGACGACGCCCGGCTCGGCGGCGCCCGCGAACCCCTCGATCCAGGCGGGCGGACCCACGACCGTCCTCCCGATCGACACGACCGTGTCGCCGCTCGAGAGCAGCGCTCCGAACCCGGCGGCGTGAAGGAGAAAGACGTCTTCGTCGCTCCCCGGCATCCAGAGGACGCCGTTCCCGGGAACGTTCCCGCCGCCCGAGAACGCCGAAGCCGACGATACGCCGGACACGCCCCCCTCGCATCGCATGAACGTGTCGCGCGCGGAGACGTCCGTCATGAGCGCTCCCGTCGGCACCCCCCACGCGCTCCGGGAGGAGGGGCGCGTCTCCTCGCCGAGCGCCGCGTTGCCGCCCGCGAAGTAGGCGTCCCCGTACCAGCCGTAGGGGTACGGCGACGACGGATCGCCGATGTCGGCGACGCCGTCCGCCTCGAGCAGCATGACGGCGAGCGGACGGACGGCGTTGAGCGTATTCGTCGGGAAGCGCTCGGCGACGAGCCGCTCGTTCACGCGCCAGACGAGGACGCCCGGGCCGCTCGCCGGGGAGGACGGCGGATGCTCCGTCGGAAGAAGCAGATCGTATCCGTTCACGAGCTCCCAAACGGGATCGTCGGGAACGCCGGCGCCGCAGTTGAGACAGTTCCCCGTTCCTATCACGACGCCGTTGTGTTCGCGCACGAAGCCGGTGGGAACGCCGTCGAGCTCGGCCGCGCGGTTCTCCGCGATGAAGTACTCGTCTCCCGCGTGCTCGATGCGCGCGGCGCGCGCCGGGCATTTCCCGAGAGCGGGGAGGTCGAGCGTGCGGGACCCGGCGGCCGCCGTATCGAAAACCGTCCATCCGAGAAGGGAGCGCGTCCACGCCGAGAGCCCGCCCGGGATGAACCCCGTCGCGTAGCGAAGAGCGCCCGTTCCGTCGTCGAGGTAGGCGCCGGCCCAGCTTCCGCCGTCCATGAGATCGAAGTACCCGGCGGTCGTGCGGCCCTCGCGAGTGTCGTAGAGATCGGGCAGCCCGAGCTGGTGCCCGAGCTCGTGGGCGACGAGGCCCGCGATCCCCGCGACGGCGCCGTCCTGGCTCGCCGTCTCGGGAACGATGGAGCCGTCGCGGACGATCGAGGAGCCGCCGTCGACCGAAATCTCCTCGTCGGGGCCGAGCGCCACGAAGCACGCCGGAACGTCGTTGGGCGTGTCGCCGGCGTCGGTCTGCAGGCACGAGCCCGCGTGGGCCACGATCACGGCGTCGTAGTCGCCGAAGCGCACCGGATAGCCCTCGGCGGCGAGGCCGTCGTCGGCGGCGGCGACGCAGTCCCGGAAGAAGCGCACGATCGACGATCTGGTCCACGATCCCGAGCGGCCGGGGCCGTAATCGGCGAGGTCCGTGAGGCGGTAGCTCCCGCCGGCCGCGGCGGGGATGACGTCGCCGACGATCTCGAGACGTCCGCACGACTGGAAGCGCCAGTAGTTGGCGAGACCGCGCAGGTGGGATTCGAAGTAGGCTCGGTCGTGAGGCGTGGGATCGATGAGAGCGGTCCCTCCGGGAGCGAGGTCGAACCCCCCTCCCGTCGAAAGGCTCGTGAGCGCGTCGAGCCGGTCGCTCTCGAAGGAGATCCTGACGACGAGCACGCGCAGCGTGTCGGCGCCCTCCGCCGCGGCGCCGCGCGCCG
>JAGUZZ010000200.1:0-3214 GCA_020060525.1 bacterium
GCGAAGGACGATCCCGCTCCGGCCGTCACCCTCTCGCCGGCGAGGCCGCTCGCGCTCGGCGACATCCTCGACATCACGGCGATCGCGGACGTCGCGATCTCGCCGGACGGAGCCCTCGCGGCCCTCACGGTGAGCTCGCGGCCCCCGGGAAGCGAGGCGCCGGAGCGCCGGATCGAGATCCGCCGCGCGAAGGACGGGGCGCTCGTCCGCACGATGTCCGACATGAAAGGCGTCGGCGACGTTCAATGGTCTCCGGCCGGCAGCCGGCTCTCGTACACGGTTCGCGGCGAGGGATCGCTCGGCTCGATCCGCGTCCTCGACCTCGCCACGGGGGAGACCGCGACCGTCGTCGATCGCGTGAAGAACCTCGAGCGATACCGGTGGGCGCCCGACGGCTCGTTCCTCGTGTATTCGGCGGAGGAGAAGCGCGAGCCGGACAAACGCGGCGTGAAGCACCTCACGACTATCGAGGATCGTTGGGACACGGGAGGGGACCGCTCGTTCCTCTACCTCTCCACGGTGCCGGGAGGGCACACGCGCCGCCTCACCGCCGGTCCCCACGGCGCGGGCGTCGAGGACGTTCATCCGGACGGCGCACGCGCCCTCGTCGCGCGGCGTTACGAGGATCTCTCCGAGCGCCCGTACGGCGCGACGGAGCTGTACGCCGTCGATCTCGAGAGCGGGACCGCGGAGCTTCTCTTCAGAGGGGGATGGATCAACGGCGCCTCGTATTCTCCGGACGGAAGAAAGATTCTCGTCGCGGCCGGACCCTCCGCCTTCGGAGCGGCGGGCGTGAACGTTCGCGAGGGGACGATCCCCAACGAGTACGACGGCCAGCTCTATCTCTTCGATCCCGCGACGAAGAGCGCCGAACCGATCACGAAGGATTTCGATCCGGCGGTGCAGCGCGCGCACTGGTCCCGGGCGGACGGGAACATCTATATCGTCGCCGAGGACCGCGCGTACACGGCGCTCTACCGCTACAATCCGAAGACGAAGCGCTTCCGCCGCCTCGAGACCGGCTTCGAGGTTTCGGCGAGCTACGATTTCGCCCTCGACCGCCCGGCCGCCGTCTTCGTCGGCAACGGGGCGACGCAGCCGCCGCGGCTCCACGCGATCGATCTCGCGAAGGGCGCCTCCCGCATGATCCACGATCCGAACGCCGGCAGGTTCGCCGGCGTACGGCAGGGCGAGGTCAGGCCGTGGACGTTCGAGTCGTCCTCGGGCGCGACGATCGACGGCCATTACTATCTGCCGCCGGATTTCGACCCGTCCGAGAAATACCCCTGCATCGTGTACTACTACGGCGGCACCTCGCCGGTCGACCGCAGCTACGGCGGACGCTACCCGAAGAACCTCTGGGCCGCGCACGGCTACGTCGTGTACGTCCTCCAGCCGAGCGGCGCGACCGGCTACGGGCAGGAGTTCTCGGCGCGCCACGTCAACGACTGGGGCGCGATCGCGGCGGAGGAGGTCATCGAGGGCGCGAAGAAGTTCGTCGAGGCTCATCCCTTCGTCGACGGCTCCCGGCTCGGCTGCATCGGCGCCTCCTTCGGCGGCTTCATGACGCAGCTCGTCGTCACGAAGACCGGCATGTTCGCGGCGGCGGTCTCCCACGCGGGGATCAGCTTCATCGGAAGCTACTGGGGAGAGGGGTACTGGGGGTACTCGTACAACGCCGTCTCGGCCGCCGGGAGCTTTCCGTGGAACCGCCGCGATATCTACGTCGACCGGAGTCCCCTCTTCTCCGCCGACCGGATCTCGACCCCGCTCCTTCTCACCCACGGCGCCGCGGACACGAACGTCCCGCCGGGGGAGAGCGAGCAGATGTTCACGGCCCTCAAGCTCCTCGGGAAAACGGTCGAGTACCTGCGGTTCGACGGACAGAACCACTTCGTGCTCGAGCGTCCGAAACGCGAGCTCTGGTCGAGATCGATCATCGCGTGGTTCGACCGCTTCCTCAAGAACGAGCCCGGCTGGTGGTACGACCTCTACCCGGAGAGCAAGCCCGCCGAAGCCGCCGGCGCGGACGAGCCCGGCGCCTCGGCGAAGCCGGCCCCCCCGCCCCGCCTAGGCCCGACGGTCGTCGAGAAGACGGACGGCGCGAAGGTCGTTCTCGGCGAGATCGTCCGGGAGGACATCGCGGGCAACCTCGCCGGATGGGACGAGGAGTATTTCGAGTACCGGCCGGACGAGACGATCCTCGGCGGGATCGCGGGCCTTCTAGACGGGATCGAGATCGTCGTCGTTCTCGGCACCTGGTGCGGCGACTCGCGCCGCGAGGTGCCCCGCTTCTGGAAGGTCGCCGACGCGGTCGGCTTCGACCCGGCTAGGCTCACGACCTTCGCCGTCGAGAGCGCGAGGGCGAAACCGGACGCGGCCCTCACGGAGAAGCTCCTCGAATGGTCCCGGAGCGTCCGGGCGTGGTACGGCGTCACGGCCGTCGAGAGCATCATCGTATACCGCGGCGGGGCGGAGATCGGGAGGATCGTCGAGGCTCCCGCCGTTTCGATCGAATCCGACCTCCTCGAGATACTGAGGAAAAAGCCCCAGGACCCCCAAAAATAATGCTGGCGTCAAAAAGCCTTTGCGAGTATACTCATGACATACCACTTATCGCATGTGGAGGACTTTGTAAGAGAAAGACAGTTGCGGTTTTCAAGATTGCGTGATGCACAAGACCTATCGAAACGGTTCGCTCCTGCCTTACTAATTCACCGGGACATGCCTCTTCGATACCCCTCTTGTGATATCCCTGCATCCGGCGCCCGCATGGGGCATTCCCGCACGGCGCCGGTGGAAACCGCCGAAAGGGGTGATGATCGCATCCGTTCTTGAGATTCCCAGTTCCCGGTAGTTCACGTGGTACCTATTGTTCGCGAAAGGACTCTGTTACGTATGGCTAAGAAGATTTATGTCGGCAACCTGTCCTTCAATACGACGGACGATGATCTTTCGAAGCTTTTCCAGCCGTTCGGCGCCGTCAGCTCGGCCCGCGTCATCACCGACAAGTTCACGAACCGCTCGCGCGGTTTCGGCTTCGTCGAGATGGACAACAACGAAGAGGCCGATAAGGCGATCGCCGAGCTCAACGGCAAGAGCGTCGACGGCCGGGCCCTGAAGGGCGCTCCATCGCGCCCGTCTCCTGAAAATCGCGTATGAAGTAGTTCGCTTCCTCGAACGTGATGCCCATGGCGGCGAAGACGATGGCGAA
>JAGUZZ010000260.1:0-3608 GCA_020060525.1 bacterium
CGGTCGAGAACGAGACCGGCGACGTCCGCGTCGTCTTCAACGGGGAGATTTACAACTACGCGGGGCTCGCCGCGGATCTCAAGCGCGCGGGACACGCGTTTCGCACGCGCTCGGACACGGAGACGATCCTCCACGCGTACGAGGAGTACGGCGTCTCCTCGGTCGAGCGGCTGCGCGGGATGTTCGCGTTCGCGATATGGGACGAACCGCGCCGCCGGCTGCTGCTCGCGCGCGACCGCATGGGCATCAAGCCGCTCTACTACACGGTGTGCGGCGGCAGGCTGCTCTTCGCCTCCGAGATCAAGTCGATCCTGCAGGATCCCTCGGTCCCGCGCGAGATCGACGACGAGGCTCTCGAGCAGTATCTCGGCCTTCGCTACGTGCCCGATCCGCGCACGATGTTCCGCGGTGTCTTCAAGCTCCCGCCCGGGAGCGTCCTCGTCGCGGAGAACGGCGCGGTCGCCGTCAATCCGTACTGGGACCTCGCTTACAGCGAGCCGGCCGAGCGCGACTGGCGGAACTGGATCGACCGCTTCGAGGAGAAGACGCGCGAAACGGTGGGCTCGCATCTCATGAGCGAGGTTCCCCTCGGCGCCTTCCTCAGCGGCGGCATCGACTCGAGCCTCGTCGTCGCCTTCATGAGCGCGCTCGGCGGCGAGCGCCCGGTCGAGACCTTCTCGGTCGGATACAAGGACATGCCCGATTTCAACGAGTTCCGTTTCGCGCGGCAGGTGGCGGATCGCTACCGCTGCGACCACCGAGAGCTCGAGATAGAGCCGGACGAGTTCAGCGCGTTCATCCCGCGGATGGTGTGGCACCTCGACGAGCCGGTCGCGGACGCGGCCTGCCTGCCGCTCTACTTCCTCTCGCAGCTCACGCGGAAGCACGTGACGGTCATCCTCTCCGGCGAGGGGGCCGACGAGATGCTCGCCGGCTATTATCTCTTTCAGAAAATGCTGTTCATCGAGCGCCTTCGCACGGCGCCGGGGCTCGGCGGGCTGCTCTCCCTCGCCGGAAGGCTCGTGCCGGACGGGAAGCTCCACCGGTATCTATCGCTCGCCGGCCGCCCGCTCGACCGCCGCTACCGGGGCGTGTCGACGGGGTTCACGGACGAGCAGCTCGGGAGACTGTGCCCGGCGCGCCGCCGCCCCGGAGAGATCCTCGACGCGTTCGCGCGTTCGATCTTCGAGCGGACGAAGGGCGCGCACCCCTTGAACCGGATGCTCTATTTCGACGCGCGCGTCTATCTCCCGGGCGATCTTCTCGTCAAGGCGGACAAGATGACGATGGCGTGGTCGCTCGAGCTGCGGGTGCCGTTTCTCGATCATGAGCTCGTCGAGCTCGCCGCCGGGATGCCCGTCGAGGCGAAGCTCGACGGACGGACGACGAAGCGCGTCGCGCGAGCCGTGGCCGCGCGGCTCCTTCCGAAGGACGTCCTCGAGCGCCCGAAACGCGGCTTTCCCGTTCCGATCGAGGAGTGGTTCGCCTCCCGGCTCGACCCGTTCGCGCGGCGATCGCTCCTCTCGCGGGAGTCGTCGATCGGCGGCCTCGTGGACCAAAAGGAGGTCGAGCGGATGCTCGACCGGCACCGCGACCGCAGGGAAGACTGCAGCGACCGCATCTGGACGCTCCTCGTTCTCGAGCACTGGAAGCGGATATTCGTCGACGCGCCGTCGATCCCCGCGAGCGGCGAGAATCTGTTGGACGCAACGCGTTAGTGTCGTAAAATGCTGTTCGATCGCCGCTCGGAGGCGCTTCGCCGCCGAAGCGGGAGGAGCGAACGATGGATTCGTGCGACGTCGTGCTGTGCGGAGAGCGGACGCTCATCCGGTCGAACGACGCGGCGTTCGTCCGCTACGCGCGCTCTCACTTCGACCCCGTCCTCGCCGAAGGTCCGGGAGAGCCCGAGATCGAGATATCGTTTCTCCGCGGGGAGCCGGGCGAGCCGCCCGATCTCCGAGCCGGCTACGACAAGGTGTGCCGCGGGGTCTACGCGGGCGGGAAAGGCGTCGTCTGGAACGACGTACCGTTCCTTCCCGGTCTCAGAATGACCTTCGCGCGGAGCGGTGAGCGGATGATCGTGGAGGCGGTGTACGCCCCTCCGCGCTCGACGCTGCGCTCGCTCAAGAGGGCGGCGCTTCGTCTCGCCGGACGCGCCGCGCCGCGGGAGCGCTTCTACTTCGAGATCATGTACAATCTCGTATACTATCCCGTCTTCTGGCGGCTTCGCCGCCGGGGGATATTTCCGATGCACGGCGCGGGAATCGCCGCGCTCGGCCGCGCGATCGTCGTCGCGGGCGCGCAGGGGACGGGCAAGTCGACGCTCGTCGCCGGGCTCCTGGCGGGCGGCGGCAGCTCGTTTCTCTCCGACAACATCCTCCTGTACGACCGCGATCGCGTCTATCCGTGCCACGAGCCGCTCCGGATCGATACGGAAACGCTCGCGCGGATGCACCGCCTCGAGACGATGCTCGATCCGGTGGCCGTTCCCGTGCCTCTCGGCCGCCGCGCGTTCAACGTCGCCCGGAGGTTCTATCTCGAATCGGCCTCGCCCGACGTCGTTCTCGTGCCGCGCCTCTCGCGCGGCGCGACGGGGCTTCGGCCGATCGCCCGCGAGGCGGTCATGGACCGCGTGAGGGAGTTCAACACGCTCGCCGACGAGGTCCGCTCGTTCGACGTGTTCGCCTCCGTCCTCGGCGCGGGAACGGGAGCCCCGGGCGTCCGAGGCGAGGAGGCGCGCGCTCTCGACGCTCTTCTCTCCCGAGCGCGGTGTTTCGAGCTCACCATGCGGTACGGCGAGCATCCGGCGGAGACCGTCGCCGCGCTCGAGACGGCGCTCGCCGAAGACGCCGGAGTGTCGCGGTGAACGCCAAGATTTCGCTTCTCGCCGAGAACGCTCTGGCGGGGGACGAGGCTCTCGGTCCCGCGCTCGAGACGATAGCCGCCCTTCCCGGCGTCGAGCGGGTCGTCTGCTGCGTCGATCTCCACCGAAAATCGCGCGCCGAGAGCCCTTCGAGCGTCGCCGTCGCGACCGGCTCGCGCGTCTATCCGAAGCTCACGAGCGTGGCGCAGAACTGCGGCATGGCGCTCGTCCGGACCGGCCTGGCGCTCGACGATTTTCCCGACGGGCGTCTCGACGAGCTCTTCGCGCGCTGGCGGCGCAGCGACCGCGAGACGTTCGAACGTCCTCCGGTGAGTCTCGAGGATCTGCGCCGCATCCTCTGCGCCGGGGCGCGGGCGGTGATCGAGCCCTCCGGACTGCCGCCGGGGAGTCTCGAGAACGTCGAGTTCGGCGGATGCGTCGGCGGGGGAGAGATACTCCCGTGGCGCGACGTTCTCGCCGTCGTCCCCCGGTTCACGCTCGAGCGGGGCCGGTACGGTTTCGGCGTCGTTCCCGCGGGAAACCATTTCATCGAGATTCAGTGCGTCGAGGAGATCGTCGATCCGGCGGCCGCGGAGCGCTGGGGCGTGCGCCGGGGGGACGTCGTCGCCATGATCCACGCGGACGGGGGCCTCGTTTCGGACGACCTCGGAAACCTCTACGCGAACCGGTCGGTGACGCGCGGCGTTCCGGCGTTCGTCTACGGCGCGCGCAGACTCGCTCTGCA
>JAGUZZ010000216.1:0-11112 GCA_020060525.1 bacterium
ACGCCCGTGCCGTATTCCATGACGACGTAGCTCGCGAGAAACACCGGTATCGGCGCGCCGGTCGCCGGGTTCACGGCGCGGCACCCCGTGTAGAACCCCTCCTTCGTGCTCTCCGCCTTCTCCCGCTCCTGGACCTGAAGTTCCCTCACGTGCCGTATGAACGCGCCCCCCTCCTCCTCTCTCCCCCCCCGCCGCAGCAGCTCCGCGGCGAGCGGATGATCGGAGGCGATGACGATGAAGGTCGCTCCGTAGATCGTGTCGACGCGGGTCGTGAAGCACGAGAGCGTCTCGCCCATCCCCTCGAGCGGGAACGACACCTCGACCCCTTCGCTCCTGCCGATCCAGTTCTTCTGCATCGTGCGGACGCGCTCCGGCCACCGCTCGAGCCGGTCGAGGTCGTCGAGGAGCCGCTCCGCGTAGCGGCGGATCCCGAAGAACCACTGCTCGAGCTTCCGCAGGCTCACGACGCTGCCGCAGCGCTCGCAGGCGCCCGAGGCGACCTGCTCGTTCGCGAGCACCGTCTTGCAGGACGGGCACCAGTTGACGGAAGCCGCCTCGCGGTAGGCGAGCCCCGCGCGGAAGAGGCGGATGAATATCCACTGCGTCCAGCGGTAGTAGTCGGGACGGCACGCCGCGACCTCGCGGGACCAGTCGTAGACGACACCCCAGCGGTCGAACTGCCGCTTCATGCTCTCGATGTTCCGCTCGGTCCAGACGGCGGGATGGATATCGTTCTTGATCGCCGCGTTTTCCGCGGGGAGCCCGAAGGCGTCCCATCCCATCGGCGCGAGCACGTTCGCCCCTTCCATCATCTTGAAGCGGGCCAGCGCGTCGCCGATGATGTAGTTGCGCCCGTGGCCCACGTGGAGGTCCCCCGACGGGTACGGAAACATCATGAGGCAGTAGTACTTCCCGTCGGTCTTCGCGGTGTCGCAGCGAAAGAGCGCCTTCCAGCGCTCCTGCCACTTCCGCTCCGTCTCCCTGAAGGGGAAGGTGTCGGCCGTCATCTATCCACGTCCTTGTAGCGGCTGATGTCGGCGACCACGTGATAATCGTCTCCGGCCCGGTCGACCTCCGCGCGCGCCCCCCGCTGCAGGAGAAACGCGATGATCTCGTCGGCTGCCTCCTTGCTCGACACGATGACGCGCAGACGCGCCTTGTTCGTTTCGCGCAGCCGCGTGCGAACGAGCATCAGGGGCCCCGGCGGGCGAAGCCCCCTCGCCGTAATCCGTTCTTCGTCGCCGTTCGAAACGCTCATAGAGGTCCCCTCCCGGAGATCGCTCAGCCCCCCGCGGCGAGCTGCCGGAGCTTCTCCTCGATATCCTCGCGCGAGATGGCGCCGACCGCCTGATCGACGACTTCGCCCCCGTCGAAGAACAGCAGCGTCGGGATGCTCCGGACGGCGTACCGGGACGCCGTGCCTGCGCTCTCGTTCACGTCGACCTTGTAAAAGGAGATCTTCCCCTCGTAGGAACGCGCCATCTCCTCGAGAATGCCGTCGAGCTGCCGGCACGGCGCGCACCACGTCGCCCAGAAATCGACGACGCTCGGCCGCCCGCCTCCGAGAACCATGCCGGGAAATTCCGCGTCGGTGACCTTCGGGATTGCGTGCGACATGCCCCCCCCTTCGTCCGCGCGCGCGGCGCGGGCCGTTTTCTACGATGTCGTGAACGGATGACTCATGCAGCGCCCCCGGAACGCGTGCGCGAACGCTCCCACGAGCAGCGCTTCCTCGGGAAACGAGCCGGTCTTCAGGTGAAGCTCCGCCCGCCGTATGTTCTCGAGCCACGCAACGACGGCCCGAGTGTCGAACGCCTGCGCTCTGCGTTTCTGCCGCTCCGAAACGTATCCTCCCGCCGCCCCCGAGCGGATCTTGAGAAGGGCGAGGAAGTGGCGCCCGAGGTGGTAGAGAAGCGAGGACGGCCGCTCGGCGCCCGTCGCGAGGATCCGTCCGAGCACCGAGAGCGCGGCCGCCTCGCGGCCCGGTTCGATCGCGTCGAGGAGCTCGTACACGGCGTTGAGGCGGTAGCCGCCGATCACCGCCGCGAGATCCCCCTCGCGGACCGTGCCGCCCTCGAAACGGAGCGAGAGCTTTGCGATCTCGTTCCGAAGATCGAAGAGATCCTCTCCGGCGCTCGCGATGAGCGCCTCGATCGCGCCGGGCTCGATCTCGAAGCCCGACTGCTTCGCTTTCTGCCGCACCCACAGGCGGATCTCCGGCTCGGTCAGCCGCTCGAAAGCGAGCACGCGGCCCGATCGGCGGACCGCCTCGACGAGCGCGCCGTACTCGCGCGGATCGCGCGTCTTCCCGCCCCATTCGTCGACGTTCCGGTAGAGGAAAATGACGACGCTCGAGGGAACGGGATCGCGGCAGTACTCGACGAGAGGTTTCCAGCTTCCCCGCAGCTTCTCGAGCTCCCGCAGCACGAGGACGCGGTGGTCCGAGAGGAACGGGAACGACGCCGCCGAGGACACGAACGACTCGAGGTCGAGCTCCCCGCCGTGGGCGATCGTGAGGTTGAAGGCGCGAAGATCCTCCGGCACGAGCGAGGAGACGATCCGCTGGGCCATCTCCTCCATGATGAAGCTCTCGGGGCCGTGGAGCAGGTAGAGGGTCGAAATGTCCCGTTTCTCGACGTCGCTGAAGATCTTCTTGTAATGCGTCGCCCCGGCCTTCACGCATCACCACTCCTGCACGGTCGCGTTCAGAATCCCTTCGACGAGGTACCGGTAAACTTCTTCGAGCGCCTCATCGTACGACCGCTGCCCCGCCGCTTCAAGATAGTAATCGCCGTGCGCCTCGATTTTTTTGTCCTGCCAGATGTACGTGTTCGTTTTCGGATCGAAGAGCGACGCCCGTATCGCGATCAGGAGGCGGTATTGCTGCGCCTGGAGCTTCGTATCGAAGGTGAACGGGACGTTCTGGTACCGCTCGACCGTGCCCTCGAGGACGGCGTCGGCCTCCTCGCCGGTCACCACTTTGAGGGTGTTGTCCTTGACGAGCCCGTCGATGACGCTGCGCGTTATCTCGATCTCGATCTCCGGTTCGGCCGTTTCGTTCGACAGGTAGGGAACCGCGATCCGCTTGATGTCTCCGGCGGTCCGCCCCTTCGTGCTGTAGTAGCCGCACGAGACGAGCGCGGCGAGCCCCGCGGCGCACAGGACGAGCGATGCGTTTCGCCCGATCATCGGCCGTCATTCCTCCGGAGCCGCGGGGTTTTTGAGGCGGTACCGGATCTTGTCCCGGTTGAGGCGCAGCAGCCGGGCCGCCCTGCTCTGGTTCCCGCCGGCCTCCCGCATCGCCTTGTCGATGAGCTCGCGCTCGACGAGCCCCAGCAGCTCCTCGAAATCGGTCCCCTCCTCGGCGAACGGCCGCGTCAGGGCCATCTCGAGACGGCGCACCGCGGCGAGCTCCTGCGGCGGCGTCGCTCCCTGCCGGATGCCGAGCGGGATATGGGCGAGGCGAAGCACCGTGTCGTTCTCGAGAAGAACGATCCGCTCCACCATGTTCTTGAGCTCCCGGATGTTGCCCGGCCACGCGTAGTTGAGGATGACTTCGTACGCCTCCTCGTCGACGTCCTGAAAGCCCTTGTTGAACAGCTTGTTGAAATGGTTCAGGAAGTGCTTGAGAAGCAGATAGATATCTTCCTTCCGCTCCCGCAGCGGCGGAATGAAGACCGGGACGACCTTGAGACGGTAGTAGAGGTCCTCGCGGAAAGTCCTGTTCCTGACGGCGGATTCGAGATCGCTGTTGGTCGCCGAGATGATGCGCACGCTGACCTTGATGTCATTGGTTCCTCCGACGCGCCGGAACGTCATGCGCTCGAGCACGCGAAGCAGCTTCACCTGGATCGTGAGGCTCATTTCCCCGATCTCGTCGAGGAAAAGCGTTCCCTTGTTCGCGAGCTCGAGAAGACCGATCTTCTGCGATTTCGCGTCCGTGAACGCCCCCTTCTCGTGCCCGAAGAGCTCGCTCTCGAGGAGCTCCTCCGGCAGGGACGCGCAGTTGATCTCGAGGAACGGCTGGTCGCGGCGGCCGCTGTAGCGGTGGACCATCGTCGCGATCATCTCCTTCCCCGTTCCGCTCTCGCCCTGTATGAGCACGGTCGTCGTGTCGCTCTCCGCGACCCGTTTCACGATCTCGTAGATGCCCTTCATATGGGCGCTCTCGCCCGGAATGTAGTCGTCCCCGATGTCGATCCGCACGCGGCGCCGCAGCTCGAAGAGCTCCCGCGTGAGCCTGCGGGACGCGAGCCCCTTCTCGATCGTGAGGAGCAGCTGCTCGAGGTTCACCGGCTTGCTCACGAAATCGAACGCCTGCTGCTTCATCGCCGCGACCGCCGTCTCGATATCGCCGAACGCCGTCAGCATGATGACGCAGACCTCGGGAACCTCCTCCTTGATCTGCTTGAGGACGTCGAGCCCGCTGATGTCGGGAAGCTTCAGATCGAGAAGCACGAGGTCCGGAAGCTCGCTTCGCGTGAGCTCGAGGGCCTCCGTTCCCGTCGCGGCGGTAAGGGCTTCGTACCCTTCGTCCCGCAGCGTTTTTTCGAGGAACAGCCGTATCGTGTCCTCGTCATCGACGAGCAGAATGACCGGCTTCAACCTGTCCTCCTTTATGCGGACGCGTGATCGGCAGATATACTTTAAAGGTGGTGCCCGCTCCGGGCGTCGAGGCCACGGAGATCCGTCCTTGATGGCGCTGCACGATGCTCTGGCTCACGAAGAGCCCGAGGCCGGTGCCCCCCTTCTTGCGGGAGAAGAACGGCTCCCAGATCTTTTCCCGGTCCTCGCGCTCGATCCCCGGACCGTCGTCGGAGATCTCGACGCACACGAGCTCCCGGTCCCGCTCCCATACCACCTCGGGATCCCCGCCCCGGTACGGGAAGGCGCGGACGCGTATCTCCCCGCCCTCCGGCGCGGCCTCGGCGGCGTTCTTGAGCAGGTTGATGAGCACCTGAATGATCTGGTCGGGATCGATCTCGATCGGCGGCACGCCGTCGCCGATCGACACGGCGAGCGATATCTTCTTGCCGGCGAACTGGTCGGCGAGCGAGCGGCGGCTGCGGTCCACGAGGTCCGCCACCGCCATCGTCTGGCAGAGCAGATCGCGCGGCTTCGCCACCTTGAAGAGATCCGTCACGATGCGGTTCAGGCGGTCGACCTCGTTCAGGATGAACGAGATGTTCTCCCGCTGCTCGTCCGAAAGCGCCTGCGAGCGGTTGAGGTACTGGATGCCCGCCGCGATGCCCGTCAAGGGGTTCCGTATCTCGTGGGCGACGGCCGAGGTGAACCGTCCGAGCACGGCGAGCCGGTCGAGGTAGCGGATCTCCTCCTCCATGCGCTTCATCTCGCTGAGATCGATGAACTCGATGATGGCGCCCTGCACTTCGCCGTCCTCGCCCGTCATCGGCGCCACGTTCATGCGGATGGGGACGTGCATCCCGTCGCGGCGGCGCAGGTACGCCTCGCGGTACGTGAGCGGCGCCGCGCGATCGAATACGCGAAGAACCGGCGACCCGCCGTTCCCCCCGCCTGACTCGCCGACGATGAGCTCCCCGATGCCGAGCGAGCGCACGTGCCGTTGTTTGTACTGGCTCATGTCCCGCGCCGTCCGGTTCGCCAGCGTCACGCTCCCGGCGCGATCGATCACGAACACGCCGTTCAGCATCCCCTCGATGACCCGCTCGCGGAAGAGCTCCTCCTGCCGGAGCTCCTGATAGAGGTACCAGTTTTCCATGTTCGAGCTCACGAGGCTCGCGACGGTTTCGAGCGTCACCTGATCGACGTTCGTGAGCGGCGTGCCGCGGTACCCGTCCGTCACGACGAGCGCGCCGAGCAGCGGCATGTGAGGGCACCCGAGGCATTCCTCGCTGCCGAGATAGATCGGCGCGGTTCCGTCCCTCTCCGCGGCGGTCGCGCGCAGCGCGCAGTCCTCGTTTTCGCCGCAGGCGGCCGATTCGACCGATTTCAAGAGGGGAACGCACAGGTAGGAGGTCATCGTGCTCCCCGGGAAGAGCTGCTCTCCGCCGGCGGTGAACAGCGGATGCATCGAGGCATCCTTGATGAGGAAGGATTTGCCGATGATGCAGGATCGGGCCTGCGGGCCGGCGAGATCCGCGTAGCTCAGCGTGAGCGAGCGTCGCACGAGCCGCGAGGGTTGCTCGATCGATATAATCGCCTGAAACGCCCGCTTCTTTTTGCGCAGCATGATGAAGGCCGTTTCCTTGTACCCGACCCCGCGTCCGAGGTACTCGAACACCGAATCCATGAGACGCTGCTCGTCCAGCGAGCTGATGATCGTGCGGCCGATCTCCTTGATGCTGAGGAGCTGGATGTTCTTCTCCACGAGCTTGAACAGCGTCCGCTCGAGGTCGGCGAGGAGCGCCATGATCATGCGCTGCATGACGTCCTCTTCGGATCCCCGCGCCTTGTCCTCGATCAGGAGGCCTTCGCTCCGGAGGTTCGCGAGCCGCTGCTGGATCGTCCCCATCTTGCGCCGGTGCGCGCGCCTGCGGCGCTCGATCACGAGGGCGGTCGCGCACGCTCCGGCGACGGCGCAGATCCACCACGGCACGACGGCCGCGAGCGCGAGAAGGGCGCTGTAGCAGGCCGAAAGGGCGATGAAATCGAGGTAGCGCTTGACGGCGTTCATCGGTTCGAAGTGTACGGAGACGCCAGCGGCAGGTCAAGACAAACCGCCCCGGGGTGTTTCGACGGATAGCGCGGAGGGGGGCGCCGAGCGGCGTCAGCAGGCGCCTTTGCCCGTGACGACGACGTAGACCGTCTTGAAGAGGATGCGTATCTCCTGCCAGATCGAGAACTCGGCGATGTATTTCAGATCGTAGAAGAGCTTGTGCCCCATCTCGTCGATGCTCGACGTGTAGCCGTTCTCGACCTGCGCGAGCCCCGTGATCCCCGGTTTCACGAGCAGGCGCATCGTGAACTGCGGCACCTCGACGCGCACCTTGTTGATGAAGAACGAGCGCTCGGGGCGCGGTCCGATGATGCTCATATCGCCGAGTATCACGTTCAGGAACTGGGGCAGCTCGTCGATCCTGGTCTTGCGCATGAATCTGCCCGCGCGCGTGATTCGGGGATCGTGCGCGCACGCGAGCGTCGGACCGCAACGCTCGGCGTCCTGCACCATGGTCCGGAACTTGTAGATCCTGAACGGGCGGCCGGGATGCAGGCTCTTGCGGCGGTCGGTTCCCGAACGGAACTCGCGTCCGACGGCCGCCGAGCGGGAGCGCCTGTCTCCGCGGCGCCGGTTGAGTCCGATACGCTCCTGAGCGAAGAAGACGGGACCCCGCGAGTCGACCTTGATCGCGATCGCGGCGAGGATGAGGACCGGCGCGAGAAGAACGAGGGCGATCGCCGAGACGGCGACGTCGAACACGCGCTTGACGGCCCATGCCGAGCTCCCCCGCACCGATTCGATATGGCGCAGGGAATCCGGCTCGTTGAGGATATCCTCGTAGCGCGACTGACGGGCGGCCTCGTAGGCGCGATACTCCCCCGCCCGCTGCAGCATCGTTCTGTTGAAAATCGACATACTATTTGTCACCGACCGAGTCTCTTAGGATACACGTATAGCCTTGCCTACCATTCGCATAGGCAAGTTCCATTCCGCAAAATCGGAAGAATTCCGAGTCATGCGAAACGCCATCGACAAATATCCTAACACTATCTTAATAAATAATTTACAAATCAATCTAATCAATATTAAGCCGCTGACGGCTGAATAGATGACCGGCCGTCACCAAGAAATTGGGGGATATTTCCCTTTATTTTAATGCCGCGTGAGGAAAAATGCTCAAATGAGCTTTCGATTCAACGGGAACGCTTGGCCCCTTATTGGCCGGTGTCCACCTCGTTGCTCCGCGAGAACTTTCCCCCTAGGTCAACCGCGTAGACACGATAGTAATATATATTCGAAGCGGTGTCAATCCCCGTATCGTCGTAAAAAGCTATTTCGCGATTCGTGATCGTGGCGACGAGGAACGAGGAGTTCGTCACGCCCGGCTGGGTCGCTCGGTAGAGACGGTATTCCCTGAAATCCGTATCCGCGTTCACGGTCCACGTGAGCGTCGCCCGCGTCGGTCCGATCGCGCTCGGCTCGTCGAGATACGGCGCGGTCGGGTAGCCGTCGTAGGTGCGCGCCGCGATCTCGTTGCTTCCGGCCGTTTCGCCGAGGTCGTTCACGACGAAGATCCGGTAGTAGTAGCGCTTCCCTTCGACGAGCTGCCCGTCGGGATAGCTCGTCTGCGCGGCGGTGAAGAGCTCTCGGACGAAATTGAGCGGCGTTTCGGCCGTTCCGGGCGCTTCGCTCCGGTAGATGCGGTAGCTCGCGAAATGCGGATCGACGGACGCGATCCATTTGATCGTGATGCTCGTCTGCGACGAATCGATCGCCCCGATGAGCGATACGGCATCGGGAGGATCCGTGATCGAGATCGTGCCCGCCTCGAAGACGGGCGATTCGTTTCCCGCGCGATCGACGAAAGAGACCGCGAGCGGCACGTCGACGCCGCGCAGGGCGGCGGGCAGGCGATACTGCGCTTCGTATATCCCGTCGTCCGCCGTCTCGTCCCCCCCGCGCCCGTCGTCGAGAAGAATGACCGGATCGGCGAGGCCCGGGTAGGTCAGCGCTCCCCTGCCCCCCGTCTCCCCGCCTTCGACGCGCATGAGAAAATGAACCGATTCTCCGGGCGCGAAGAGGCGGGACTCGGGGTAAATCTCGAAGGAGCTCACTCTCGCGTACGTGTCCTTGACGATATCGTCGGAAACGACGGGCGAAAGCGCGCCCCCCGCGTCCCTGAACCTCGCGTGGACGGCGATCGCCCCGTCCGGTCCCTCGATCCTGAAGGCGCGGGACCGGCTGTAGGCCTCCCAGGAGGCGCCGTCGAAGGCGGACGACTGCGAGATCATCATGTGCTCGGTGGTCGCGGGAGCGGTCAGCGTAAGCGTCACGTCATTCGAGGAGGTGTAGCCGTTGCCGCCGTTTATCAGCAGCGAATAAACCGCGGGAGACGCGAATACGGCCTCGCTCCGCGGGCCCTCGAGTCCGCTCGGCCCGACGGCGGCGATCCGGTATTCGTACGCGACGCCGTTGCGGGCGGTCGCGTCGGTATGGACGGTGTCCGTCGTCTGCGCGAGGCGCGCGAGCGGATCGGACGCGCCCGACGAACGGTAGACGCGGTACGACGACGCGCCGTCGACCGAACTCCAGCTCAGAGTCACCGATCCGTTCCCCGCCTCCGCCGCGACCGCCTCAGGCGCTCCCAGATCGCGGTCCGGAATCTCGAGCGGCGCCTCGGTTATATCGTCCAGGCATCCGGCGCACACGACCGCGATCGCGAGCGACGCGGCGAGAAACGATATCCGTCTCATCGAACGAACCTCCATGACTCAGAATCGAACGGCGACGGCGGCGCCACGGGGATCGATCTCGACCGAGTAGCGCGAGACCCGAACGTCGCCCGCGTCGAAAAACGTGTCCGCGCAATTCCAGCCCCATATCGCCGCGAGAACGGCGATCGAAACGGCGCGATTGCGCCTCTCGTCGTCCGCGTTCGCGCGCAGGAGCCGGCATGCCGAGGCGAGCGCCTCTTTTTCCGGCACGCTCTCCGCGGCTTCGAAGCGCTCGACGCACAGATCGTACGCGCCGGCCGCCTCGTCGTACCGGTTCCAGTATTCGAGCGCGGCGACGCCGGCCGCGAGAGATCCCGCGGAGAAGATGAGCCCCCGCGCGCTCTTACCCTGATATATCTGGCCCCGGCCGGGCCGGAGCAGCGAATAGACGAAGGCCTTCGCCCGGGACCGGGGCGCGCCGGCGAGGACGAGCGAACCGCTCTCCGGACCCGGCCCCGCATTCGGAGGCGGATCGGCCCACAGCGGCTCTATCGCCTGCCAGCCGTACAGGGCGCCGCAGAGGACGGCGAGACGCCGCCGGTGCGCGTTCTGCACGTTCGCCATGACAACGGCTTCGTGCGCGGCTTCGTTCGCGCGCGAGGCCGCCTCGTACGTTTCCGCGTCCGCGGCGAGGGCTTCGAGGACGTCGAGGCGGTTCCGGATATGATCGTACTCCCTCTGCTCCCCGGCGAAGACGCCGAGGATCGCCGCGAGGGAAACGACGTCCGCGAACGCCGCGCCTCCCCTCCCCGCGCGCGAGGAGCCCCACCCGGGCGCGATCGCGTTCCGCAAGAGCGTGCCGAAACGGATGCCGCCGACGCTCGCCCCGTCCCCGTCGATCCGCAAACTTCCGATCCGGCGCTCGAATCCGGCTCCGCCGAGCTCGAGACGGTACGCCGCGTTCGGCTCGATGCCGCACAGAGTGACGGGGAGCGCGCCCGCGATGATCCGGCCGCGCGAAAGCACGACGGTCTCTCCCGCCGCCGATCCCTCGAAACGGATGCAGAGTGAATCCGGCCCCGCCAGCGACGGCGCGGGCCCGAGAAGGGCACAGCCCGCCGCGAACGCGACACATGCCCGCGCGAAGGTCATCGCGGACCTCCCGCGCCCGAGCCCGCCGGAGCGTTTCCGGCGCCGGATGCGCCGCCTTTTTCCCCTTCGTGCTCCCGGTACCCGTAGTACTTGTAGTCGTAGTAGTACGGGAGGACCTCGGAGAGATTGTTGACGACGACCCCGATTACGTTCGCGTTCGCGTCTCTCAGGATGTCGCACGCGCGCTGGGCGACGTGCCGGGGCGTCTTCCCCGCGAGCAGCACGAGGATGACGCCGTCCACCTCGCTCGAGATGAGCATAGGATCGCTCACCGGAATGACCGGCGCGCAATCGACGATCACGATGTCGTAGTAGAAGCGTATCTTCTTGAAAATCTCGGAGAGGACGTCCCCCTCGAAGAGGTGCGCCGGAGACTTTATGCGCGCCCCCGCCGGAATCACCTTGAGGTTCTCGACGGGCGTGTCCTTGACGGCCGCGAGCGGATCGATCTTCCCCTCGAGACACTCGAGGAGCCCCGGCTCCCGCGGGACGGCGAAGACGTCGTGCAGCCGCGGACGACGGAGATCGGCGTCGACGATGAGCGATTTCTTGCCTTTGAACCGCGCGACGGTGAGCGCGAGATGCGACGCGATCGTGCTCTTTCCC
>JAGUZZ010000235.1:0-3410 GCA_020060525.1 bacterium
GGGCTGGCTCGTGCCGGCGGAGTCCGCGATCGGGACGGCCGCGGCGTCGGTCGCCGCGGAGATACTCGCGCGGCGAATGCAACTCGAGCTCCGCGAGAAACGGGGGCTCGCGTACTCGATCGACTGCAGCGCGTCCCCGTTGCCGGGAGGGGCCGCGGTCACGGCCTACCTCGGCACGGGGGCCGCGCGCCTCGAGGAGGCGAGGGCCGCGCTCGAGGCGGAGATCCGAGGGCTGCGCGAGCGTCCTCCGGACGACGGCGAAATCGCGACGGCGAAGAGCCGGCTCCTGGGGAAGCGATCGCGGAGCGAGCTTTCGAGCGTCAACGGCGCCTATGCGCTCGGGCTCGGCGTGCTGCTCGGCGGCGACGGCGCTCCGCTCCCCCTCGGGCCGGCCGTCGCGTCGGCGCGCGATGAGGACGTCCGCTCGATCGTCGAGCGGACGCTCGTCTGGGAGCGCGCGGTGGAGATCCGGCTCGTGCCGGAACAACGGTCGCCGTAGCGCCCGTTCGTCCGGCGAGGTCGGCCTCCCGCGCGCGATCGAGGAGCCTCGATTCATGTTGACGGGCGGCCGCGGGGCGGAATATGAATTCGGATATTCGAATCCGGAGCCTTCGGAGGGGATCATGGCATACGAGATAACGGCCGACTGCATATCGTGCGGAGCATGCCAGCCGGAATGCCCCGTCGAGGTGATCGCGCAGACGGCCGATCTGTACGTGATAGACGCGCTCCTGTGCACCGACTGCGGCGCCTGCGAGGCGGTGTGCCCGGTGGGCGCCATACGCAAGGTTCGTTAGCGGTCCGCCGCGCCGGCGGCGGCCGGGAAAGGCGAGCGGCTCCGTGGGAGAGAAGATCCGTCTCACGGCCATGGCGTCCTGCGCGGGTTGAGCGGCGAAGCTCAGCCCAACGGAGTTGTGGCCGGTTCTCGATCGATTGCCCCCGCAGAATCATCCCGCCGTCATCGTGGGAGCGAATCAGGCGGATGACAGCGCCGTGGTGCGCGTCACGGACGACATCGCGCTCGTTCTCACGGTCGATTTCTTTCCGGCGATCGTGGACGACCCGTACGTCTTCGGGCAGATCGCCGCGGCGAACGCCCTGAGCGACGTCTACGCGATGGGCGGCAAGCCGATCACGGCGCTCAACATCGTCGGATTCCCCGAGGGAAAGCTGCCCATCGAGGTGCTCGGAGAGATGCTCCGCGGCGGCGCCGACAAGGTGAACGAGGCGGGAGCGGTCGTCGTCGGCGGGCATACGATCAAGGACAACGAGGTCAAGTACGGCCTTTCGGTCGTCGGTCTCGTCCATCCGGACCGCGTTCTGCGAAAGGAGGGAGCGGAGAACGGCGATCTCCTCGTTCTCACGAAGCCCCTCGGAACCGGCATCTACTCGACCGCGCTCAAGAACGGAGCTCTCGGGGGCGCGCGGGAGAAGCTCTTCTACGCGTCGATGTCGGAGCTCAACCGGGCCGCCGCCGAGGGTCTCTACGATTTCGGCGCGCACGCATGCACCGACATCACGGGGTTCGGTCTCCTCGGCCACGCTCTCGAAATGGCCCGCGCTTCGAACGCGAGCCTCCGCATCGACGTCCGGGCCCTGCCGCTCCTGCCTGACGCGGCGGAGCTCGCGGGACGAGGCTTCCTCACCGGTGGCGGCATGTCGAACCGGGAATACGTGAAGGAGGATCTCGCGATCGAGGGGAAGCTTCCGGGGGCCCTCGAGATGATACTCGTCGATCCGCAGACGTCGGGCGGGCTGCTCGTCGCGCTGCCCCCGGCCGCGGCGCGCCGCTACCTGGAGGCTCTCGCGAAACGGGGCGTGCGCGGCGCCGCGATCATCGGCGAGGCGACGGCTCCCGGAGACGCGCGCCTCGTCGTCGAGGCCGGAGACTGACCGGAGCGCTCATCCGCCGCGCTCCTCCCTGCGGCGGCGGGCCTCCTCGAGACTCATCAGACAGCCGCAGTAATCCTGCCGCGTGAGGCCGTGCTCGCGGGCGTACTCGACGCTCTTTTTGAATCCGTCCCGCTTCTTGAAATCCTCGGCGAGGAACGCGACGCCGTAGGAGGCGCCCGCTTCGGCGCCGATCTCCGCGATCCGCTCGTAGACCTTGTGCGGGCTCACCGACAGCGTGCTCGTGAAGACGGGGATTTCGAGCTCCGCCGCCTTCCGGGCGGCGACCTCGAACCGGTGCCGGTAGCAGGCGAAGCACCGCTCGCTGCGCTCGGGCAGATCCCGGTAGATCCAGATCTCTTTCCACCAGCGCAGGGTCCGGTAGTCCCCCTCGATCAGCCGGACGCCGATCCTCCCCGCGACGCGGCGCATCTCGTCGAGCCGCTGGCGATACTCGCGCTCGGGCTGGATGTTCGGGTTGTAGAAGTAGGCGGTGACGTCGTACGTTTCGGCGAGGCGCGCGAGAACGTGGCTGGCGCACGAGGCGCAGCACGCATGAACGAGGATCGATTGAGCGCCGATCATGGCTCAGCGGGAGGCGCCCCGCGCGGCGCCGTCCGTCCGCGGATCGCCCGGCCCGCCGTCCGAGGCTTCGCCCGCGGCGAGCGCGGATCCGTCGCGGCTCCGGGCGATGCTCGAGAGGCGCGAGAGATGGCGGTCGCGCAGGTCTATGAAGGAGGCCATATTCGTCCGGGCGACGGGATCGGCCGGCGGCAGTGATATCGTGCGGGGGTTCACGAATCTGCCGTTCTTCTGAACGCGATAATCGAGATGCGGCCCCGTCGCGTATCCCGTCGAGCCCACGTAGCCGATGATCTGCCCCTGATTGACGTGGGCGCCGGCGCGGATCCCCTTCCCGTATCGCGAAAGATGCAGGTAATAGGTGACGTATCCGTTCGGGTGCTTGATCTTGACGTATTTCCCGTTCCCGCCCTTGTGCTCCGCCGCGAGGACGGTGCCGTTGCCGGTCGACATGACCGGCGTGCCCGTCGGCGCCGCGTAGTCGACGCCGTAGTGCGGCGCCCAATGGTGGAGAACGGGATGGAAGCGGCGGTGGCTGAAGCTCGAGCTTATGCGCGTGAACGACAGGGGCGCCCGCAGGAGCTGCTTGCGGAGCGCCTTGCCGTTTTCGTCGAAGTAGTCGGCGCCGCCGGCGCCGTTGTCGAACATGAACGCGTAGTGGCTCTTGCCCCGCGCGTAGAACTCCGCCGCGACGATGCGGCCGAGCTTCTTCGCGCCGTCCCCGCGGCGCGTCTTCTCCTCGTAGATCATCCGGAAGTAGTCGCCGCGGCGCATGTCGTTGTGGAAATCGATGTCCCACGCGAAAAGGTCCGCGAGCTTGTGTCCCAGCTCCTGCGGAATGCCGGCCGCGTCGAGGGTGGCGAAGAGGTTCGTCGCGATCGTCCCGCCCGCCGGGCAGAGGCGCAGGTCGTACTCGTATTCCTTCTTCTCGGCCGATA
>JAGUZZ010000097.1:0-7143 GCA_020060525.1 bacterium
GAAGCCGAGCCGCGAGCCCCGGAGAGCCGCGCGCGTGAGAAAGATCCATGCGATCGGCAGAAAAACGGCCGCGAAGGGAAGCCCCACGGCCATCCATCGCACGAAGCTCACCGGCTCGGCGCCGGGATAGAGCGACCGCACCTGCGCCGCGAACACGAGGTTCGGCGGCGTGCCGATGAGCGTGCCGACGCCCCCGATGCTCGCTCCGTAGGCGATGCCGAGGAGCAGCGCCGTGCGGAACTCTCCGAACCCCGGCTCCGACGCGCCGCCGTGCTCCTCGAGCGTCCGGAGCACCGCGAGCGCGATCGGGAGCATCATCATCGCCGTGGCGGTGTTCGAGACCCAGAGCGATATGGCGGCGGTCGCGATCATGAAGCCGAGGATGATGCGGGGGCCGCGGCATCCGAAGATACAGACGATCCCGAGCGCGATCCGCCGATGAAGACCCCAGCGCTGCATCGCGACGGCGATGAAGAATCCGCCCATGAATAAAAATATCTCCGGAGCGGCGTACGAGGACGCGGTCTTCGGGAGCGGCGCGATGCCGGCGATCGGAAAGATGACGACCGGCAGGAGCGCGGTCACGGCGAGAGGGATGCTCTCGCATATCCACAGCGCGCCCATGAGCGCGGTGACGGCGGCCACGAGACGCGCCTCGCCCGGCAGGAAGCTTTCCGGGAGGAGGAGAGCGGCGGCGAAAAGCGCCGGGCCGAGAACGATCCCGCACCGGTGGCGCGTTCCGTACCGTTCTTCCGTGGCGATTTCCATCGCGCGGGATCCCTTGTCCCCTTTCCTCCGGCGTGATAGAGTACCGGGAGCGTATTCGCCGCCGGATGCGGCGTCAACCGAAAACCCCGGGCGCGGCGCCCCCGGCCGGGACCGAACCGTCATGGCAGAACCGACACCGTCAGCCCGTCGTTCGACGGCCCGCCACGCGATCATCGGCATGGGGATCGTGATCGCCGCCGAGGCGCTGCTCCGCGCGGGGGTCGTCTGGGCGGGCGTCTACTTCACGCCGCTCGTCTGGACGGGGTACATCGTCTTCGTCGACGCGATCATCGCCTCGCGCACGGGCGTCTCGCCGCTCACCGCGCGCCGCAAGGAGTTTCTCCTCCTCCTCCCCATCTCCGTCGCGAGCTGGTACGTTTTCGAAGGCGTGAACCTGCTGCTCGGGAACTGGTCCTACGCGAACCTTCCGCCGGGCCGCGCGGCCCGCTGGCTCGGATACGCGTGGTCGTACGCGACGATCACGCCGGCGATCTTCGTCACGGCCGAGCTCGTGGAATCGTTCATCGGCGAACGCTTCCGCGGCCGGCGGCCGCTCGGCGTCCCGCCCGCCGCGGAAGCGGGGTTCTTCTACGCCGGGCTCGCGCTCTTCGCGGTGACGCTCGTTTTTCCGTCGCCGTGGCTCGCGCCGCTTCCCTGGGTGAGCGTGCTCCTGTGGTTCGAGGGGATGAACGACCGCCGCGGCGTCGGATCGTTCGGCGAGATGTTTCGCGGCGGAGATTACTCTCTCTTCGTGTCGCTCCTCGTGTCCGGCGCCGTCTGCGGCTTGCTCTGGGAAGCCTGGAACTTCAGGGCGGCGACGAAGTGGCACTACCACGTTCCCTATCTGCCGGGGGTGAAGCTCTTCGAGATGCCCGTTCTCGGGTTCCTCGGATTCCCCCCGTTCGCCCTCGAGTGTTTTCTCATGTACCGGCTGTTCCGTTTTCTCGCGCCGGTGAAGCTCGCGACGGACGTCCTCGGCAGGCCGTGGAGCGTCCCGCGCCGGGGAGGTCCTTGTTGAACAAGCCCGATGCGCTGAAGCTGCTGCTCGACGCCTCGACTGCCGTCGTCTTCGACTTCGACAACGTCATCGTCGATTCCGAGCCGTACCACTACGAGGCCTACGCGCGGGTGTTCGCGAGATACGGACACGTCATCGACCGCGACGAATACTGGCTCGAGTGGACCTCGCGGGGCGGCGGCGCGGAGAGCGAAATCCGCCGCTACGGCCTCGACCTCGACCCGGCGGCGATCCGAGCGGAAAAGGATCCCATCTACGCGGAATTCTGCCGCTCCGGAGCGATCCGGCCTTTCCCCGAGGCCTCCGCCGTCATCGAGCGGCTGCGCCGCCGACGGCTCGCGCTCGCGATCGCCTCGGGATCGTACGAAGCGGATATACGCGCGATACTCGACGCGTGCGGACTCGGCGGGCGCTTCGCCGCGATCGTGGGTAAGGACCGGATAGCGCGCTGGAAGCCGCATCCCGACACCTACCTCGCCGCGGCGGCCGCGCTCGGCGTCGCCCCCGGCCGATGCCTCGCGGTCGAAGACGCCGAGAAGGGGGTTCGAAGCGCGCGGGAAGCGGGGATGCGCGTCATTCTCATCGAAACGGAGATCACGAAGCAGCTCGGTCTCGGCGGCGCCGACCTCGCCCTTGACGGCCTCGCGGAGTTCGAGTCGCTCCTCGATACGATCGGATGATGCGGGGACGTCCGCGCGGCTACCGGTAGATGCTCTTGATCGCTCCCCAGCTCGTTTCCTCGGTCGCGATCTCGCACTTTATCTGGATCCAGTCGACCGCGGAGCATTCCACGAAGGAATCGCGGACGATGAGACCCGACGCGTCCCGCGTGAGCGAGAACGCCGTGTAGTACAGAACGGCCGGCGTCGGTATCTCGACGTGGTACTGGTAATAGCTCTGTCCCGGATTCGTCGGAATCTCGAAGGCGAGGTGGCCGTCCTCGATCCCGGTCGGGAAGCGGTGCGTGCTCCATCTGACCATCGTGCGGTTGCCGCCGCCCGCCGCCCAGCGGACCTTCACCCGGCAATCTCCTCCGGGCATCACGTCGAAAGCGGTGGCCGTCGTGTTCGGCTCCTCGCAGATCGGCTCCTGGCAGGCGTAGAGATACGACTGGCCGAGATATCCGCCGTGCATGGGCGAGAAGGCGAGGTGGTATCCGCCGCTCGCGTCGCGCGCGACCATCCGGCCGGTATCGGCGTTGGGCCCGAGATCGATCCACACCGGATCGCGACCCGCGACGCGCACGACCTCGGCGTATCCGACGCGCGCCGGGCCGCACACGGCCGCGCAGGCCTGCACGACGAGGTTGAGCCTCCAGACGCCCGCGGCGTAGGACCTGCTGCTCGAGACGACGCCGAAGCAGTTGTCGGGAATGAACACTCCGAGGCTCTCGTTCGACGCGACCGAGAACTCGGCGTAATCCATCCCTTCGTGGAGGTTGTAGGCCCAGATCGGCACGTTGACGGCCGTCTCCCCCTCGCCGAGGCCGCGGGAGCACACCACGTCGCAGGAGTTCGTGAGGACCTCGCCGAAATGCACCGCCAGTCTCACGAAATACTGATATCCGGAAGCGCTCGAGGAAAGAGCGGGCGACGGCTGGCACTGCGCTCTCGGCGAAACGCCAAAGGATACGAGAAACACGAGCGTCATCGCGCTCGTCGTCATGATTCTATTCATCTTCATAGACGTTTCCTTTGACCTCCGCACCCCGACAAAAGGCCTCGTAAAAAATCTTTACTCAGAATCTATTATGACACATCGGAACGATTCTGTCAAGAAGGCAAACTACATTGTGCGGATTATAGTTAGGAATGACAAAGAGCGCCGCGGAAGGGGCCGTGAATTCTCTTCGACCGGCGCCGCCTTCCCCGTCCGTAGCGGCGGACGCTGACGACCCCGGAGCCCGCCGCGTCTCAGGCCCCGCTCTTTTTCTTCTCGCGCAGGGACCGCCAGTACTCGAGCCGCTTTATCATCTCCCGTTCGAAGCCCCGCGCGACGGGCCGGTAGTAGCGGCGTCCCTCGAGACCTTCGGGAAAATACTCCTGATCGACGACGGCGTCCGGATCTTCGTGCGGATATCGGTACTCTTTTCCGTATCCTATGTCCTTCATGAACCGCGTCACGGGGTTCCGCATGTCGCGCGGGACGGGAAGCGCTCCGTGCAGGGCCACGTCCCGCGCCGCCTCCTCGTACGCCGAGTAGAGGGCGTTGCTCTTCGGAGCGAGCGCCAGGTAGACCGCGCACTGGGCGAGGGCGAGCTTCCCCTCGGGAAGCCCGATGAAATGGAACGCCTGCATCGCGCCGAGCGCGATCGAGAGCGCCTGCGGATCGGCGTTCCCGACGTCCTCCGACGCGAAACGAACGAGCCGGCGCGCGACGAAGAGCGGATCCTCCCCCGCCTCGAGCATGCGGGCGAGCCAGTAGAGGGCGGCGTCGGGGTCCCCGCCGCGGAGGCTCTTGTGCAGGGCCGAGATGATGTTGTAGTGCTCCTCCCCCTTCTTGTCGTAGAGGATCGCCTTTCTCTGCGCGGCTTCCTCGATGACGGCGCGCGTGAGACGGATCGCGCCGTCGGGGCGTCCGGCCGACTCGACGGCGAGCTCGAGGGCGTTGAGCGCGGTCCGGGCGTCCCCGAACGAGAGGTGCGCGAGGTAGCGGACGTCCTCCTCCGAGACCTCGATCGTTCTCCCGCCGAGCCCCTTTTCGGCGTCCGCGAGCGCCCGCCGGACGACGGAGGCCACGTCCTCCTCGCCGAGGGGCTCGAGGACGAACACGCGGCAGCGCGAGAGGAGCGGCGCTATCACTTCGAAGCTCGGATTCTCCGTCGTCGCGCCGATGAGCGTTATGGTGCCGTTCTCGATGAAGGGGAGAAAGGCGTCCTGCTGGGCCTTGTTGAAACGGTGGATCTCGTCGACGAAGAGGATCGTGCGGCGCCTTCGCAGCCGCGAGCGGTTCACCGCCTCCGCGGCGACGCGCTTGACGTCCTGTATGCCCGCCGTGACGGCGGAGAAGAACTCGAAGTGGGCGTCCACGGCCTGCGATATGAGATGGGCGAGGGTCGTCTTGCCGCAGCCCGGCGGCCCCCAGAATATCAGCGACGAATCGAGCTTCCCGTTCTCGAGGATGCGGCGCAGTATCTTCCCCTCGCCGACGAGGCCGGCCTGCCCGACGAAATCCTCGAGCGCGCGCGGACGCATCCGCTCGGCGAGCGGCGGCGCGGGGCTGCTGTCGAAGAGATCGGACACGGGGCTCCCTTTCCGTCCGGCGTCCGCGGACGCGCGGAACGGCGCCATCATACCACGGCGGAGCGCCGGGGCGCCAGAACGCGGGAAGCGCGCCGAGCGCCGGCGCGCGGACGGGCTCAGGTGTAATCGGGGGTCTTCTCGAAGAAATGCTCGGTTTTGAGGAAACGGATCGTGCCGGATTTGCTCCGGAACACGGCGCTGTGCGTGACGGCGCCGCCCGGCCGGAACATGACGCCGTCGAGAAAATCGCTCTTCGACACCCCCGTCGCCGCGAACATGACGTTGGCCTCCGTGACGAGGTCGCGGACGCGGCGTATCCACCCGAGGCCGGGATCGAGCTCGGCCGGATCCGCGCCGGGGGACGGCAGGAACTGCGCCTGAAACCCGCCGCCGATGCAGGCGAGGGCGGCCGCCGCGACGATCCCCCGCTTCGCGTCGAAGGTGCCGATCGAGACGTCGATGCCCGTCCCGGGAAGAGCCGCCGAGATCGCGGACGCGAGCTCGCCGTCCCGCTGGAGCTCGATGCGCGCGCCTGCGCGCCGCGCCTCCTCGACGAGGGGCCGATGGATCTCCCGGTCGATGATCGAGACGGTCAGATCCTCCACGTACACCCGCCTCGCCTCGGCGATCCGCACGAGATTGTCGAAAACGGACGCTCCGAGATCGATCCGGTCCGCCGACTCCGGTCCCGTGGCGATCGCGCGCATGAACGGCGCCGGCGGCGCGGAGAACGTTCCCCGGGGACCCATCGCGATCGCCGAGATCGAGTTCGCCTGTCCGTCGGCGAGGGCCTCGATGCAATCTACGGGATCGATCGCGAGATCGAACTGCGCGTCCCCTCCCGCGCCGACCGTGTCCCCCGCGCAGAGTCTCGAGTGATCTCCGAGACGCTCCTCCCCGATCACGACGTGGCCGGTGATCTTGACCCCCGCGAACGCGAGCTCCATCGCCTCGGCCGCGGAGCGATCGGCCCCGAGCGGATTCCCCTTGCCGAAAAAGCGTGCGGACGCGAGGGCGGCGGCCTCCGTCACCCTCACGAGCTCGAGCGCGAGGTTTCTATCCACGCGATTGTTCCTCCGGGCGGGGCGCCGGCTCTACGGACGATCGAGGGTGCCGTAGCCGCTCGACGCGGCGCCGGCGTTCTCTTCCTTCGGCGGCACGGACACGAGCTCGTTCACGTCCCGCGCCATCTGGTACTGGTGGATGCCGTAAACGATCGGAAGAAGCGGATAGGCGAAGAACGCGGTCAGCGGGTATGCGAAGATCTGGATGATGAAGGTGAGCCAGAACCAGTTCCATTGGCCGAGGTAGATGTAGCCGACGGGGCCGAGAAAGATCCAGCTGAGGAAGAATCCGAGCGCCGCGGCGCCTTTGGGGTTCTTGATTTCCTTCGGCGCGCGGAGCCTCAGGAACTCGTGGCTGTAGATCCCCCGCGCTTTTTCGGACTCGGCGGCGAGCCGCTTGCCGCAGTAGCCGCAGAACTCCGCTCCCTCGTGAAGCTCCCTGCCGCAGTATGTGCAGTACATTCGTTTACCTCCGGTAATGGAATCTTCTACCGCTCAATACGATTCCATTGGAGGAATGTTTCCTCACCCGCCGACATTCTATTGAAAAGAGCGGCGCGCGTCAGCATATTTTTTCGCGGCCCGCGCGGGTTCGCGCGTCTTCGCCCCGGTTTCCCCGCCGGCCGGCCGCCGCTCATCCGCCGCCGCGTTCGGGATTCCGAGCGCGCAGCAGGCGATCGAGGTTCGCCCGCGCCGCCGCGTTCTCCGGTTCGAGAACGATGACGCGCTCGAGGAGTCTCCGCGCTTCGTCGAGCTCTCCGCCGGCGGCGAGAATGACGGCGAGGTTCGTCATCGCCTGCGGCCAGTCGGGCCTCGCCTCGTTCGCCCGCCTCGCCCACGGGAGAGCCTCGTCCGTTCTCCCCATATTGTGGAGGCACATCGCGACGCGATCCATCGTCTCCGGCGATTCCTCGATCCCCCGGTAGAGATCGAGGGCCCCCGCGAAGTCCCCCGCCTTGAAGAGGGTCCTCGCGAGACCGCGCCGGAGAGCGGGCTCGTCCCGCTCGGCGAGAAGGGCGCGGTACGCCGCCTCCGCGTCGCGCGGCCGCCC
>JAGUZZ010000333.1:0-8990 GCA_020060525.1 bacterium
GCGCCCGTCCGGCGAGGCGACGGTCCACACGATGAGCTCGTCCCGCGGATCGATCGTGTAGCGGACCTCCGCGCGGTAGGAGCGGTGGTAGGTCTTGTCGGCGTCCTGAAGAGGCGTGATATCGAGCGAATCGGTCCAGCTCACCCCGTCGATCGAGAGGGCCGCCGGCCCGATCGCGACGACGTCGCTCGCCGTCAGGCGCAGCGCCGCCACGTTCGTGCCGTTTTTCGCGCGGAGCTCCCCCGGCCCGACGGGCTCGAATCCGGCTCCCCAGTCGGCTTCGAGCCTCATGAGCGGCGGGCCGGGATCGACCCGCAGCATCGGATCGCCGAGGAGATGGTAGCGCAGGATCTGGTCGAGGCCGTAGACCGTCTGCGAGATCTGTTCGATCTCCGTCTTCGCGACGAGCTCCCCGAGGATCCAGTGCGCGCCCGTATATTCGTTATCCGGCGCGACCGAATCGACCGGCGGCCGCCGGAAGAGGGTCTCGAAGAAACGCTCGACGAGAACAGCGTTCTGCGAGAGATACTCGAAGCCGTCGCTCGCGTAGGTGGAGATCGCGCCGCCTCCCGGCTTGAAGAGAAGCTGCTCGCTCATGCAGTCCCCGTCCTCCCCGACGTACGTGGCGTAGGAAAGCTCCTGCCAGACGGCGAAGTCGCTGATGTGGCAGCCGAAGCCGGCGAATACGAACGGGATGGCCGTCCGCAGGCTGTCGACGTCCCCGTATATCTGGAGCGAGAAGGCCGACTCGGTCGTGAGCACGGCGCGGTTCGCGTGCCCCTGAAACATGTGGAGGAGGCACCCGCGGTTGAGTGCGGCGACGAGCGCCGGCGTGAACGTCCGGCGCGTCGCTTCGCGCGCGCGAGAATAGACCGCGGCGCCGCTCTCCGCCGGATCCGGATGCGCGGGATCGGTATAGGGCGCGAGGTAGAGCCGGTCGATCTCGAAGCCGCCGGGGAGCGACCGCTCGACGACGGCGCCGCAGGTATCGGTGCTCCACTGGAACTCTCCTTCGTAGGGCCGGTAGCGGTAATCCGACCCTCCGCCCGACCACGCGTCGTCGGCGAAAAGAACGATCCGCCGGCGCCACGCGTCGCCGGTCGCGGCGGTCTCCGCTCGATAGAGCTTGGTGAGGATCGCGCGGAGCTCGACGTCTCGCCCGACCGGAAAACGGCCGATGAAAACATCCGGGTACGGATCCGGGCCGGGATTGCCGTCGAGGAAGGCGTACCATTTGTCGGACGAGACAGTTTCGTCGTCGTAGGTCCCCGTGACGCTCGTCACGTAGCTGTACGAAGGCACGTAATCGGGGGGCGATCCGCGCTTCTCGCCCTCCGCCCCTCTGTAGACGCGCTTGTGATCCTCGCTCGCGTCGCCGACGAGCAGCACGTACTCGATCCCCCAGCGGTTGACGGCGTCCTTGACGAACCGCTTGATCGCCGCCGCGTGGGGAAGCCCGCCGTTGTACTCGTCGTAGACGTCCTCGACGTCCGCCGTGAAGACGCTGTAGCCCATGCCCCGCCGCCAGTCGGCGTACTCGCCGATCCTCTGCAGAAAATCCCGGTGCGAGACGACGAGGGCCTGATACCGCCCCGCCGTCGCCCGCAGCGCCGAGGGAGCGTCGACCGAGACCGACCGAGCGGGAAGCGTCGCGCCGGCGGCGCCGCCGAGAGCCGCGAACCGGCGCGCCGAGGAGCTCTCCGGGATTTTAAGAACGAGCTTGTATCCGGCGCCGTCGCTCGCGAAATCCGACGGACCGAGCTCGCGGTACGCCGGGTTCCACGGATCGGTGAGCTCTATAAGGAGCCCCGAGTCGACGGTGAAGCCGCCGATCTCGATCCCCGCGATCCCGATCGCCGGATCGAGAGTGAACTCGAGGGCGTTGTCCCGGGCGACGAACCGGCCCGGGTATTCGACGGCGAAATCGTTCACGAGGTGTTTGTAGTCCGCGTCGCACGTGACGAGGAGCTCGTTCTGGCCGTTCGCGAGCCACGACGCCGGGAGGCCGGCGAAGGTGAACGTCCTCGCCTGCTTCGCGGTGAAGCTGCCCGAGCCGATGAGGTTCGTCCCGGCGCCGTTGCGCAGCCTGAAGGAGAGCGTGTGCGGAAGACCGAGCCCGTCGCCCCCCTGAATCCGGATCGTGAGCGACCAGACGCCCGTCGATGCCGGCTCGTGCAGCGTGAAGGGGATCGAGTAGTCCCGGACGTCGTACCCCTTGAGAAAATAGAAATCGAACGTCCCCGGCACGGCGTTCTTCATGAACGCCGCGTCTTTGCGCTCGCGCTTCACGACGCGGTGCGCGGAGACGGGGATCTCGGAAACCTCCTCGAGCGGTATCCCCCGGGTCATGATCGCGCCCGCCGAGCCCTCCTCGAGCCACAGCACGTTGTCGTCGGTGTACAGCGCGTCGAGATCCCCCGCGCCGGCGTCGTCCTTGACGCCGAGCGCGTAGAAATAGAGGCGATCCGCGCCGTCGAACACGCCGGCGCCGCCGCCCGCGCTCTCGACGACGAGGATCGGCACGTCGACCGCGCGCATGAGACCGGGAGCGGCGGGATCGTAGTAGCGCTTCCGGAGGGCGATCTCCCCCGGAACGAGCCCCGGCGAAAGCCCCGCGGCGATGAGCGAATCGGCCCGCATCGCGTAGAGCCCCGTTTCGGATATGCGGAGCTTGAGGAGTTTCCCCTCGAGAGCGGGAGCCGCCCAGGCGCCGGCCGGGGCGAGGGGCAGCCGGTACTCCGCCGCGTCCTCCGGGTTCACGAGGACGCCCTCGTAGAGGCGCTTCCACGTCCCGGAGAGGGGTTCCCGAGCGCCTTCGGCCGCCCCGGACTCCGCGCGGGAGCGCTCGAAGCTCACCATGACGGCGATGCGCCGGGCGAGACGCGCCTCCCCCCGCTCGTCGATCGAGAGAGGAACGACCCGCACGGGGAGCACGCGCTGGCGGCCCATGAAGGCGGGCTCGAGAGCGGATACGAGCCGCGAGGCGTCTTCCCCGAGCGGAGGCTCGGGCGGAAGGTAGCGCTCGCTCGCGGGGAGCCCGTCTTCCCCCTCGAAGAGCCTCTCCCCGTAAACCCGCGCGAGCGAGAGCCGGCCGAGATTCTCCTCCTCGAGCACGGTGAACGAGACCCTCGGAGCTCCGTCGGGTGGGATCGCCACGTGAAACGTTCTCCCCGGAAGCTCCGCGGCCCCCGGCGGAGAAAAGGTTCCGAATCCGTCGATAAGAACCCTGACCGTTCCATCCTCCGCTCGCGCGACGCGCGCGTCCGAGCAGACGACCTCGAACGAAACGAATCCGGCGCCCGACGAAACGAGCCGGGCGCCCTTCGGCGCCGTCGCCGCTTGAACGCTTCCGGTCGAGACGACGAGCCAGAGAACGAATCCGCCGAGCGCCGAGCGACTCGAATGTCCGTTCAAACGGGGTTCACCTCGTTTCCAGGGGTGCGTGAAGGAGAGAACGGGAGCGACGAGGAACCGCGAAACCTGCTAACAATCTATTTCTCCGGCCGCGAAAAGACAAGCCGAAAATGCCTCCCCGCGGGGCGCGATCGCGGCCGCCGCCGGGGCCTTGAACGACGAAGGGGACCCGCAGGGGTCCCCTTCGTCATCACGAAACGCACCGGGTGATGCGCGTTTAGAACAGGCTCTTGATCGCTCCCCAGCTCGACTCCTCCGTCGCGATCTGGCAGCCCTGACCGATGGCGAGGTGGTTCAGAACGGCAGCCGGATAGATCGGGTTGCCGAGCTCGCAGCTCGCGATCTGGATCGCCGGAACATCGAGCCGCTTTTCGATCCTGACGTAGCCCGGTCCCGCGGCCGTCAGGTAGCAGGTGATGTTCTGCGTCCACACCCAGCCCGGCTGGCAGCCGAAGAAAGCCACGCTGATCCCGGCCAGCGCGTCGCCGAGGCTGACGCTGATGTCGGGGTTGATGGTCGGCGTGCTCACGATCACATACGCCGGCGGGACGACTCTGTACTCGGCCGCCTGAACGCCCACGCTCGGGGCGATGAACCAGATCCAGACGTTGAACGGCATGAAGCCGCCCGACAGGTAGACGTCGCAGTCGCTGTGCGCCGCGTCGGCGAAGAGCCCGACGTACGCGTCGGCCGAGAACACCGGGGTTGCGAGAACGAGAATCGCCATTGCCAGCAGCAGTTTCTTCATGGTCGTTGCCTCCACTTACGTTGCGAAGCTACAAGGCCGTTATCTCTTCCTTTTCAAAGGGGCTCTCCGTTTCCGGAGAGCCCCTCCTGGAACAAATGCGCTCGCACTCGATCGAGCGCCCTCAAGCTTGCCTTAGAACAAGCTCTTGATCGCTCCCCAGCTCGACTCCTCCGTCGCGACCACGCACTCCTGTCCGATCGCGAGGTGGTTGAGAACGACCGCCGGGTAGATCGGGTTGCCGAGCTCGCAGCTCGCGATCTGGATCGCCGAAACGTCCGGACGCCTGTCGGCCATGACGTATCCCGGACCCGCCGCCGTCAGGTAGCAGGCGATGTTCTGCGTCCACACCCAGCCCGGCTGGCAGTTGTAGAAAGCCACGCTGATCCCGGCCAGCGCGTCGCCGAGGCTGACGCTGATGTCGGGGTTTATCGTCGGCGTGCTCACGATCACATACGCCGGCGGGACGACTCTGTACTCGGCCGCCTGTACGCCTACGCTCGGAGCGATGAACCAGACCCAGACGTTGAACGGCATGAAGCCGCCCGCCAGGTAGACGTCGCAGTCGCTGTGCATATTGTCGGCGAAGAGGCCGATGTATGCGTCAGCCGCGAACACCGGAGCCGCAAAAGCCAGTATAACGAGCGCTAACACCAGTTTCTTCATTTCTGCTGCCTCCTCCTTAGGTTGCTCAGCAATTCGCTGATTTACACCCTCCGACGCCGTCGGTGAAAGCCTTCGGAGCGGACCATCGCATTCTCTTCTCCGCGCCTCACCTCCCTCCGGCGTCGGTTCTGGCTGGATAAAGCGCCCTCGCTCTATCCAGCCAGCCTACCGATTTACAAAACGGATACCCGATCGCACCCCAGCTTTCGCATTCAGCTTAGAAACACTCGTGCTGATAATGCTGACCAAACAGCGCGAAATCGCTCAAGTTGCAAGCGTTGTCGTCGTTGTAGTCGCAGCAGGGATTGAACTGCGCGTGCGGGAACGCCTTGTTGTACGAAGCGCCGAACGGGATCAGATCGTTCACGAGGTTCGCGCCGTCGGGAAGACCGCCGGGACCGTTCAGATCCGGACCCTTTATGACGACGTTGAGGCACAGCGGATTCGGGTTGGGGCACGGCTTGTCCTTGATGACCTTGCCCTGGATCGCCCACCAGATTCCGCCCGAAAGACTGCAACCGCCGCCGGCGATGCGGCCGCTGAAGGTCGTGCGGCCGTTCGCGCCGGTCAAAGAATCGGCAGCGACCGGGCTCGCACAGAGGAACAGCTGATTGCCGACACAGGCGTTCAGCCAGTAATCCGTCCAGGGAATGCCCGGAATCGGATTGTTCGAAGCGTCGCGCGCTTCGATCCAGATGTAATCAGCCGAGCCGCCGCAGCCGTTTCGGATGAACTCGAAGTCGCCGGCCGGGCAGATAGACACCTTCATGCCCACGCAGCTAACACCGGCGTTGCTCAAGCAATCATCCACGTCACCAGCGAAAGCGGAGGTTGCCAGAAGGAGCATCAACGCGAAAGCAACCACTTTTCCTTTGAACATCGCTTTAACCTCCTAAACCTCCTAATAAAGGTTCGGGGACTTACATGTACGGGGATTGGGGGTAACGTCAACCTCCTTCCGCGGAACAGTGTTGGAGATACCATCACTTACTCGACAAGGTATATTCTACCATAATCAAACGAATTATGTCAATGCCTAATCCCGGATTGTGAGGCGGCGGGACGGGACGCCCGGGGCCGGCGGCGCCCCGGGCGTCGAGATGATTCAATGCGTTGTATTTAAAAGAGATAGGCCCTTAGCGCGCCCCGACCGAACGACGTTCCTCGGCCCGTTCTCGCCGCCCGGCCGGGGTCACGCCGTCAAAAATCGTATACGCCACGGGAACGATGAAGAGCGTGAAGAACGCGGCTATGACCACGCCGCCGATCTGAACGATGGCCATCGGAGCGCGGAACTCGTACCCCGAAGAGCCCCCGAGTATCTGCGGGAGCATGCCGACGACGATCGCGAGGTTCGCCATGATGATCGGGCGCAGCCTCGTCGGACACGCCTCGAGAAGAGCTTCCTTGATCTTCATGCCCCGCGCGCGCAGCTGCGCCGTGTAATCGAGAAGAAGGATCGCGTTGTTCACGACGATGCCCGTGAGCATGACGACCGACATGAGCGAGAAGATGTTGATGCGCTCGCCCGAAAAGAAGAGCGAGAGGGCGACGCCGATAAGGGCGAGCGGCAGCGTGAGCATGATCGTCACCGGATGGACGAAGCTCTCCATGATCGCCGCCATGACGATATAGAGGAGCACGATCGCGAGGACGAGCGAGGCGAAGATGGACGCGAACGACTCGTCCTGCATCTCGGCCATTCCGCCGTACCGCACCGTGACCGAGCGCGGCACGTCGATCTTCGCGATCTCCGCGTCGACCATGACGCGCGCTTCGCTGAGAGAACCCGCCGCGATGTTCGCCGTCACCTGAATCATCCGCTGCTTGCTCTTGCGCATGATCTGCGCGTCTCCCGAGCGGAGGTCGAGAACGCCGACCTCGGAGAGGGGAACGGTGCTCGAGCGCGCGGGCATCGGCATATCCTGTATGAACGCCGGATCGCGGCGGTCGGCCTCGGCGTACCTGACCTTGACCTCGTACTCTTCGCCTCCCTCGCGGTAGACGCCCGCGTCGAGCCCCTCGTACGCGGCGCGCATGAGGGAGCCCATGGCGGCCGCCGTGAGCCCGTGTTCGGCGAGCTGGTACCGACGCGGCCTGACCGCGATCTCCGGTTTTCCCGCCTCGAGGCTCGTCCGGATCTCGACGAGACCGGGCACCCTCCGGAAGATCGAGTGGATGGAGTCGGAAACCGTCTCGAGCGCCGTCTGATCGGAGGAGAGCACCTCGATGACGAGATCCGCCTCGCCCCCGCCGGTGGCGCCGCCTTCCGTCGAGACCATGATGTCGGCGTCCGGCGTCTCCGCGAGCTCGCGCCGCAGGACGTCGACGAACTTCGTCACGTGCATCGCGCGCTTCGACCGGTCGACGAGCTGCACGACGATATCGGCGTCCTCGACCCCGCGCTGCTGGCCGCCAGCCTTTACCATGACCCCCTCCACCTCGGGATGGGCCCGCAGCCGCTCCTCGATACGCGCCGCGACTTCGCGCGTGCGGTCGAGGCTCGTTCCCGGAGGAAGCTCCATCGTGATGATCGCCATGTTCTGATCGATACGCGGCATAAACTCGCCGCCGACGAAACCGAAGAGCGTGAGCGCGCCGACGAATATGAGAGCCGTCGCGAGCACCGGCCAGCGGCGCCTCGCGAGGAAGCGCGCGAGGAGCGAGCGGTATCCGCGCGAGAGGGCCTCGTAAAAGGTGTCCCACCGCCGGCACAGGAGCGCGAAACGGCTCGGCCCGCACGCGTCGCGGTCGGAGGCCTGCGGCTTGATGAGCCGTGCGGCGAGCATGGGGACGATCGTGTAGCTCACGACGAGCGAGAAGATCGTCGCGTAGACGACCGTGAGCCCGAACTGGATGAAGAAGCGCCCGATGATGCCGCTCATGAAGGCGATCGGCGTGAAGACGACGATGTTCGTGAGGGTCGACGCGGCGACCGCCACGGCGACCTCCGACGTGCCCTTGATCGCGGCCTCCTCGGGGGACAATCCGAGATGCACGAGCCGGCTGATGTTCTCGATGATGACGATCGCGTTCGTGACGAGCGTTCCGATCGATATCCCGAGCGCGAGCAGCGACATCACGTTGAGCGTGAACCCCGACCGCTCCATGAGGAAGAACGTCGCGACGACCGAGACGGGCATCGAAAGGGCCGCGACGACCGTTTGCTGCCAGTTGTGGAGGAATATGAGCAGGAGGAGCGCCGTCAGCACGATGCCGATCATCACGTTCGTGAGCACGTCGCTCACCGACGCGCGGACGAAGGGAGCGAGATCGCTCGTGATCACGATCTCGATGTCCTCGTCGAGGACGGCGCGCAGCTCGTCGAGCGCGCGGTAGACTTCGCTCGCGACGAGCACCGTGTTGCCGTCCGAGCGTTTGTTGATCGACAGTCCGATGACGGCCTTGCCGTTGTACGTGGACGACTCGCGAAGCTCCTCGGTCGCGTCGACGACGTCCGCCACCTCCGAGAGCGGTATCGTTCCTCCGCCGCCGAGCGGCACCCGGAAGCTCTCGAGCTCCCGCGGGTTCGCGACCTCGCCCGTCATGCGGAGCGTGATCTCCCTCGGTCCGCGCGTGATATGGCCGGCCGGGATGTTGATGTTCTCCGAAGCGAGCACGCCCGCGATATCCATGACGGTCAGGTCGTACGCTCGCAGCCGCGCGGGCGACACCTCGACGCGGATCTCGCGCTGCCGCTTGCCGGTGACGTCCACCGCCGCGACGCCGTTGATGCGGCTGAGGCGATCGCGGATGACCTTGTCCGCCACCCGGTAGATCTCCTCGAGTGGACGCGGAGCGGAGACCGCGATCTCCATGATCGGATACGCGCTGAAGTCGAACTTCGATATGGCCGATTTCTCGGCGTTCTCGGGGAGCGTGTACTGGATCGCGTCGACCTTGTCCTTGACGTCGATGGCGTCGAGATCGACGTCGGTCTCGAGCTCGAACTCGATGAAGACCTGCGAGAGGTTCTCCTGCGAGATCGAGGTCAGGGTCTTCACGTTCGCGATCGTCGAGACGGCGTCCTCGATCTTCTTCGTCACCTGCGTTTCGACCTCTCCCGGCGAGGCGCCCGGATAGATCGTCGTCACGATGACGAAGGGGAACTCGACGTTCGGCATGAGCTCGATCGGCATCCGCCGGTACGAGTAGACGCCGAGCA
>JAGUZZ010000208.1:0-8344 GCA_020060525.1 bacterium
CTCCGCTCCGCGGCCGCCGCGGGCGCGGAGAAATCCTCCCTCGATCCGCGGCCGGGCGGCCGCGCGCTCGCCGAGCTCTCGTTCGGCTTCAAGGCGGGGCTCTCGCTCTCCCAGCACGCCGGCACCGAGGAGCGGGACTCCGAGTACAGCGTCGCGAGCGGATGGCGGACTGGCTTCGCGGCCTGCGCGTTCATCTATTTTCCCGTGACCGCCCGGTTCGCGCTCCAGCAGGAGATCGCCTACGTTCAGAAGGGATCGCGGCAGGACATCGGCGTCGACATTCTCGACATCCCGACCGTTCTCGACGTCGCCTACGACATGGACTACATCGAGATCCCGGTGCTGCTGCGGTTCGCGCTGGCGCAGTGGAGCCGCGGCTCGATCTATTCGCTCGCGGGCACGGCGCTCTCCCTCAAAGTGCGCGACCGCTACACGCTCGCGGGCGCTATCGACGACGGCGAGCAGAGCGTGCCGCTCCGCGCCGACGACGACATGTCGGAAGTGGACATGTTCGATTTCAGCTTCGTGTACGGCCTCGGGCTCGAGCTCTCGATCCGCGGACGGAACCTCTTCGCCGAGCACCGCTTCACGATGGGCTGGAACACGCTCTCCATGCCGACCTACGCCTACGTCCCCTTCGGGGACGAACGGATCCTCATCGACAACGAGCCCGTGCCGCTCAAGAACCAGAGCCACCTCGTTCTCGTCGGCATCCGCTTCTAGGAGGAATGCGATGCGAAAAACAGCACTCGCCTGCCTGCTCGTCGCGATCGCCTCGCAGGCCCGCGCGTTCTCCTTGTGGAACGACATCCGCTGGAGCGCCCTCCTCCCGGGAGGCGCCGTCACGATCCGGATGGAGAACCCAGCGGGCGGCGCCGTGAACCGGATCCTCTACGCCGAGGGCGGGGTGCAGGAGCTCGACATGACGCTCGTCCTCGACGGTCCCTCGACGCTCGAGGCGACCGTGCCGGGGCCCGGAGCCGAGGCGCGCTGGTACGGCTTCCGGCTCGTGCGGGGCTCCGAGCTCGATCTCATGCCGGTGCGCGTCCCGGACGGCGTTTCTCCCGCGCCCGCCGATCTCAGCCGCATCGCCGAGGACGCCGCGGGCGACGAGCTCTTCGGCTATCCCAATCTCGATCTCGTCGACTGCCGGATCGGATTCTCGGGCAGCCGGCTCTACGCCGTTCTCCGGAACGCCGGCGGCGGATTCCCCGTCGTGTCGGGTCTCACGTTTTTCGGCTACCTGCTCGGCGTCGCCGATCCCGCCGTCTCCGATCCGGACACCGTGATCGCGCTCATGCATACATTCACGCAGTCGGGGATCATCAGCCCGGGGCTCTACCTCGTCACGGGGAGCGGCCTCGGCAATCTCGCGAAGATCGGCGACGTCGTCGTGACGCAGTTTCCCGAGCTGAACTCGCTCATGATCTCCTGCGCCCTCTCGGACCTCACGGCGAACTCATACTTCATGTCGTGGTACGATCCGGCCGATCCGCGGATCGGCGTCGCGGGATTCACGCAGCGTATCACGCTCCTCGGCGGCGCCGCGGAGGCGGACCGGAGCCCGGGCGGGAGATGCTATCTTCGCGATTTCTCGATCGCCCCCGCGGTCAACGACCTTCCCGCGCTCGCGAACCTCGCCGTCTCCGGCTCGGGGGCCGAGGCGATCGCGACCGTGGAATACGAAGACGCGAACGGCCACTGCCCCGTGCTCTCGGAGCTCGTCCTCGACGGGACGCCCTATCCCATGCGGCCCCGGACGCTCGACTACGAATCGCCCGTCGTGTACGAGACGGCCGCCGGCATCGAGCCCCTCGCGAACGACACGTGGACGACCGCCGTCGCGCGCGTCAGCGACAACGGCGCCGATACGGTCGAGACGCAGATCGCGGCGACGGGCGTTTCGGACGACGGCGCGGCGGGGCCGCCGCCGGTTCTCGCTCTCTCGATCTCCCCGAACCCCTTCAACGCGACGGCGTCGATCGAGTATTTCATGCCGGCCGCCGGTCGTCTCCGGATGGAGATCTACGACGCGCGGGGCGCTCTCGTGCGCACGCTCGCGGACGGCGCGGCGCCCGCCGGATCCGGACGGATCGCATGGAACGGACGAAGCGACGGCGGACGCCCCGTCGCGAGCGGCCTCTACCTCTGCAGGATGACCGCCCTCGGCGACGCGCGAACCGAGAAGATCCTCCTCATACGTTAGATCAGCCCGTTCAGCACGAGCGACGGAACGCCGGGCACGGAATATGCGCCGTGCCCCGGCGCGCCGTATCCGTCCCGCGCGCGCGACGCGCCGCGGCGAGGCCGGAGGCGGCGTTCCGGGCGCGAGGAGGGAATCATGAGCAGCAACGAGAAAGTGTACGTGATCGATCCTGTCCCGAAGATCAAGATTCAGGGCAAAGGTCCATGGACCGGCGGCGCCGACGAATCGGGGGCCGGGTCCGGATCGTCCGCGGGCGGCGCCGCGCGCTCGGCGTCGAAACGGTGCGACGAGCTCGACCGCCTCGACGAAAAAGGCTCCCCCGCCCTCGCTCTTCTCGCGTATTTCGCGGGGCCGTTCTCGATCCTCGCGACGCGGCGCGGGAAGCGAAGCCTGTTCTGGATCTGGACCGCGATCGTATCGTGCGCCGCGGTTTCAGCCGCCGTCCTCCGCGAGAGCGGCGTCATCCCGCGCGGCGCGCACGGGTTCGGACTGGGCTCCCTCCTGTGGCTCGTCGCCGCGTGCCTCGCGATCGTCGCGGGTTTCACCGCGTGGGCCCGCGGCGTGTTTCTCGTGGGGCGCTGGAAGTACGCGCCCCTTCGACGCCTGCCCGCATGGATCAGGCATCCCGCGGCGGTCTGCTTCATGGGCTTCCTGTTCCCCGGCTTCGGTCTTCACGCCGCCGGTTTTCCGAGGCGCGCCGCGTGCGCCCTCTGGACGGTCTCGCTTATCGCGATCTCGATCGCGGCGCTCGCGCACTCGCCCGCGATCTGGCGATGGAACCTCCGCGCGGGATCGTTCGCCCTTCCGCCCGATACGCTCGAGCTCGCGTTTGTCGCGATAGGCGCCTTGGGGCTTCTCGGCACGCTCGTCTGGATCGTTCAGGCGCTCGACGGGGCCCGTCTCGCCGAGCGGCTCTCCGGCGCCGAGCCCCGGCCGCGCGGCGATCTCGCGGCCGCCGCCCTCCTCGTCGCGATCGTCGCGTTCGTCGCGTGGTTCCAGCCGGCGGATCTTGCGGTCTCTCTCGACCGGTTCGCCGTCGCCTCCTTCGACGAGGGTCTTCGCGTCGTCCCGCTCCAGGCCGCGGAAGCGGCGATGCGGCTCGATCCGTCGCGCCCCATGTACGCGCTCCACGCCATCGAGATGAACGAGGCGCTCGGCAGAACGGAGCGCGCAGGCGCGCTCCGGCGCGATCTCGTCTCCCGCTGGGGCGCCTGGGCGCTGCCGCTGTGGGCCGGAGTCTCGTCGATCGCGCCTTGAGGCATCCCGCGGGCCGTATCTCCGGCATCTCCCGCGCCGCCCCCGCCGCGAGGCGCCCCACCTCCGCATCCGCGTCGCATTTTGCGCGTTGCCCGACGGGCGCTCTCGTGTCTCATGTCGGGACATGAGCGTTCATAATCCGAGAATGCTCCGCATCCGTTCCCGTTCATACGCGCACATTCTGCAATATTGCGGCGCGCGTCGTCGCCCGATCCCGGCGAAACGGCGGTTCGGCACGGCCGTATTTCGATACGCGTCGAATTTCTCTAACCGCTCTCCATGCCGCTCGTTCGCGCAGCCCGCGACGTTCTCGCGCGGCGCTCTTCATCCGTCCGTGGCGTGCTTCTTGTAGCGCTCCATCCCTTTCGAGGAAGGAATCGAAACGATTCGACAACGAAAACGAGGCGAATCGATCGCGAACGAAATCGTTCGCGGCCGAATCGCGCTGTTACGAGGGAGGGTGAAAGCCGTGCATCGGGCCAACAAACAGTTTGTCGTCGCACTCGCGATCGCCTGCGCGGGGCTGATCGGCGTCGGCACGATCGCCGCGCCCGCCGAGGCGCAGACCTACGTGAAGCTTCAGGTCCTGCTCCCGGGCGAGACGGCCGCCCCCGGCACGACGTCCGGCAAAACGGGAGCCCCCGTCGCTCAGACGGCCGGCGTCCCCTTCACCGTCAGGGTGCGCGCCTGCGACGCCACGTGGAACACCGTGGCGTCGATCACGCACGTGGTGTCGATCTCCTCGACCGACGTGAGCGCGAGCCTGCCGGGGCCGCGACAGCTCGCGAGCGGCGCGGCGGAGTTCTCCGTGACGCTCAACGCCGGCGGCTCGTTCACGTTCTCGGCGCGGGACGACTCCGATCCGACCGTTCCCGAGGCGACCTCCGCGTACGTCGCGAGCATGGTGCTGCAGGGTTTCCGGTTCAACACGATCAGCCAGAAGCACCGCTACGCGGGCGTTCCGGACAGCTACACGATCACCGCCATCGATCCGAACGGCGACGTGGTCGCGGGCTTCAGCGGCGCGGTCCGTTTGCGCGAGCTCACGAGCTTCGGCGACGGCCGCATATCGCCCGAGGTCGTCACGCTCTCGGGCGGCCACTGGGCCGGACAGCTCACGATGTACCGCGCCGACGAGAGCAGCATCAACCGCGGCAACGCCAACGCGTACGCGTACCTCGAGGCCAATCCCGCGAAGAACGGCACGAGCGATCCGTTCATCGTTCATCCGGGCCCGTTCGCTCGGCTCCAGATCGTTCTCCCGGGCCAGGCGCCGCTTCCGGGAAGCCTCTCGGGCCTCGTCGGCTCTCCCGCCACTCAGGCGGCCGGGCAGGGGTTCGTCGTCGACGTCTATGCGACGGATAACTACTGGAACCCCGTCTCCAGCGCCGACGGTGTCCGGATCACCTCGAGCGACCCCGGCGCAAGCACGCCCGTCTCGGGCGCTCTCTCGAACGGCTACCGCCAGTTCGCCGTGACGCTCGCGACAGTCGGCGCCCAGACCCTCACGGCCACCGATCAGACGAACGGCTCCATCACCCCGATGACGAGCGCGCCGGTGAGCGTCATCCCGAGCGCGCCGGATCATTTCGCGATCGACGAGATCGCCTCGCCCGTCGTCGCGGGCGCGCCGAGGAGCGTCACGATCCGCGCCGTCGACGTCGGCGGCAACACGATCCCCGATTATCAGGGAAATGCGATCCTCTTCGCGAACACGGGCCCCGGGAGCATCAGCCCCGAGGCGATAGCCTTCACGAACGGCGTGTGGACGGCGGAGATGACCTTCAAGGGCGCCGGCGCCGCGGTGTCGTTCACCTGCTCGGATTTTTCGACGCCGCCGCACACCGGCACAAGCAACAACTTTCAGGTGCTGCCGGGACCGTTCACCGGGCTTCAGGTGCTGCTCGCCGGCCAGACGCCGCGCGGCGGCACGGAGTCCGGATACAGCGGCGAGCCGACGAGCCAGAACGCGGGCGCGGCGTTCGCCGTCACCGTCCGCGCGGTCGACCAGTACTGGAACCGCGTGCCGACGGTCAACGACCGGGTGGCGCTCGGCTCCTCGGATCCGTTCGCCGGCATGCCGGGCGAAATGACGCTCGTGAACGGCGAGATCTCGTTCGCCGCGACCCTCTACGAATGCGGCCTGCAGACGATCACCGCCTCCGACGTCACCTCTCCGGACAAGGCGCCGCACACCTCGCGGCCCGTCGAGATCCTCGCGGGTCCCTACTCCCGGATACTCATCGTCGCCCCCGGCGAGACGCTCGCCCCGGGGACCGAGACGGGGAGAACGGGATCGGCGACCGACCAGTCGATCAACTTCGCCTTCACCGTGACCGTCTACGCGACCGACGCGTGGTGGAACCCGGTGACGGGCGTGAGCGACATGATACGCATCACGTCGAACGATCCGCTTGCCGAGCTCCCGGCCGACGCGCCGCTCGCGGACGGCCGCGTCGACATGAACATGCGGCTCTCGACCGGCGGCTATCAGCAGATAACGGCCACGAACCTCTCGCGCCCGTCGATGCCGCCGAGCACGACGCAGGTGCGCGCGATATCGAGCGGATTCCACCTCGAAGCCGTGGCCGTGCCGAACGCCGTTCAGGCGGGCGAGAGCTTCACGCTCACCGTCAAGGTGACGAACGACGCGGGAAGCGTCATTCAGGAGATCAACTCCTTCGTCACCGTGAGCGTGCTGAACGCCTCGACGCGCGATCCGGGCAGGGGCACGCTGCTCACGACCCGGTTCCAGCTGCTCCAGGGGCAGCGCTCGGTCACCGAGACCTATACCTTCGCGGAATCGATCATCATCTACGCCGAGGATGACGCCGGCAACGCCCCCGCGGCCACCGGCGTGATCGTCGTGAGCCCGGGGCCTCCGGCCGAGATCAAGCTCGCGAGCGTCCCGCGGTGGGTCGGCGGATACAAGCATGCGACGGTGAACGCCGCCGTCGTCGACGCGTTCGACAACGGCGTCCCCGGCGAACGGCTCGGCTTCGAGCTCGTGAGCGGGGGCGGCGTCCTCACCCCGATCGACACGATGACGAACGACCTCGGCGTCGCCCGAGCCGATTTCCTGAGCCCGCGCGAACCGGGCGTGAGCCGCGTGAGAGCCTCGTCGGACGGCCTCGTCGGCGTGCTCGACATCGAGACGGCGCTCGTCGATCCGAACGCCGCGAGCGGCTCCATCACGAGCTACCCGAATCCGTTCCACCCGGGCGAGAGCCCGGCCACGATCGCCTACAAGCTCGCCGACGACGCGAACGTGACGCTGCGCATCTACACGATGAGCGGCGTTCTCGTTCTGCGCACGCAGTACGCGCACGGCGCGCCGGGCGGCGCGATCGGACTCAACGAGGTCACGTGGGACGGCCGCAACGGCAAGAACGAGCACGTCGCGAGCGGCGGCTACATCGTCGTCGTCGAGGCGGAAGGACACGGCGAAACGCTTCATCGCATGCGGCACAGAGTCGCCGTCGTGCGATGAATAGGAGGACCCATGAACCGCATTCATACGAATAGGCATCGAACGTTCGGTGCGGTCCTCGCGCTCGGCCTCGGGCTCGCGGCGCTCGCGGGCGCCGGCGCATCCGCCGAGGACCAGATCGGCGGGGCCCCGGGCGACTGGCTCTCCCGCTATGCGAGCGCGCGGAGCGTCGGCATGGGCGGCGCCTTCGTCGCCGCGGCCGACGAGCCGCTCGGTTCGATCTGGAACCCCGCCTGCCTCGCGCAGATGTTTCGGAACACGCTGCACCTCGAGACGGCGCGCCTCTTCGAGGAGACCTCGATCAACGCGATGAGCTTCGCCGTGCCCGAGCGCCGCGTGCTGCCGGGCTTCGGGCTCACCGTCGTGTCGTTCGGCTCGGGGGAGTTCCAGCGCACGAACGAGCTCAACGACCCGCTCGGCACGTTCCGCGAGGGGGAGACGGCCTACATCCTCTCCGCCTCGAAGAGCATCATGCGGAGCGTCGCGATCGGAGCGAACGTCAAGATCATCCGCCAGAGCATCGACGAGTTTCAGGCGTCGGGCGCCGGCGGGGACATCGGCATCCTCGCGAACGTTCTGCCGTCGGTCGTCATCGGCGCCTCGCTCCTCAACGTCGGAGGACCGAGCCTCACGCTGCGCGAGACCGCCGAGGACTATCCGGTGGAATTTCGCGGCGGCTTCTCGGTCCGCTTCCTCTCGGGGCGGGCGCTGTTCTCCACGGAGATCGACCACCGCGCAGGCTACGAGACGCGCATCCACGCCGGGAGCGAGTTCTGGGCTCATCCCGTCATGGGGCTCCGCGTGGGGTACTACGACTCGTACGTCTCGGGAGGCGTGAGCTTCGCCATCACCCCCGACATGCGGTTCGACTACGGAATGTCCGATCAGGTGCTCGGGCTCACGCACCGCGTCGGCATCTCCTACCGCTTCGGCGGATTCTTCGCGAACTCGCAGGCCTCGCCGGCGGTCTTCTCGCCGCTCGGCACCCAGTCCGTGACGAAGTTCAACCTCACCGCGAGGACCAAGGCGGACGCGGCGACGTGGAACCTCTCCATCGTCGACAAATCGAATCAGGAGGTGCGCCGGTTCAGCGGCAAGGGATCGCCCCCCGCGCACATCATGTGGGACGGCAAGGACGAGAACGGGCTCTCGCTCGCCGACGGCGCCTACCGGTATCAGCTCGTCGTCGTCGACGCGGAGGGCCGTTTGACCCAGGGACGCGAACGCACCGTCGAGATCATGACCTCGGGGCCGCAGGGCGACGTGCCGGTCGTCGTCAGCGAACAGTACTGACGCGATCGCGCGGGGAGTGATACGAATGACGAATATACGCGAAATACGGTTCACCGGGCGGGGCGCCCGCCGGGCGATCGCGGCGGCGCTCGCCGCCT
>JAGUZZ010000209.1:0-4049 GCA_020060525.1 bacterium
CGTCGGTCCGCGGGGTGGGTTCGACCGCTCCCGCGCCCTCCCCGGCCTCGAGCGACGAGAGCATGTCGGCGACGAGTCGCGAGAGCGAGCGCCCGGACGCTCGCGCGCGTTTCTTGGCGCGGGCGACGAGCCGGTCGTCGATCCGCAGGGTGAGCTTCGTTTCCATCTCCGCCTCCCGGTGAAATTCATGCCGTATAAAAATATGAAATACTATACGGCAACGCGCATTTTTTGTCAATCCCCGGGGTGATTTGCCTTGCGGGAGCGCTCCCGCGGTGCTACCTTTGATACTTCCCGGGAGGTACGGCGGCCGTGTTTCAGGATCTGAGCGACAAATTCGCCCGCGTGTTCAAGGAGCTCCGCGGACAGGGTAAGGTTCGCGAGGCCCACGTGCAGAGCGCCATGCGCGAGGTGCGCCGGGCGCTTCTCGAGGCGGACGTCAACTACAAGGTCGCCCGGGACTTCGTCGCGCGCGTGAGCGAGCGCTCGCTCGGGCAGGCGGTTCTCGCGAGCCTCACGCCCGACCAGCAGATCGTGAAGATCGTGCACGAGGAGCTCGTGTCGCTGCTCGGCGCGAGGAACGCGCCGTTCAACCTGTCGGGGAACCCCGCCGGGATCATGATCGTCGGCCTTCAGGGATCGGGCAAGACGAGCTTCGCGGCGAAGCTCGCCGTGCACGTCCGCAAGAAGGGGCGCCGCCCGCTCCTCGTGGCGGCGGACATCTACCGTCCCGCCGCGGTGGAGCAGCTCTCGGTGCTCGCGCGGCAGATCTCCGCGCCGGTGTACGCTCCGGGGACGGACCGGTCCGTCGTGGAGATCGTCGAGGGCGGCGTCCGCGAGGCGCGCCGCCAGCTCTGCGACACCATGATCGTCGACACGGCCGGACGCCTGCACGTCGACCGCGAGATGATGAAGGAGATCGCGGACGCGAAGCGGGCGCTCGGGCCCGAGGAGACGCTGCTCGTCCTCGACAGCATGACGGGGCAGGAGGCCGTGCGCGTCGCCGAGGAGTTCCTGCGGGAGGTCGACTTCACCGGCGTCGTGCTCACGAAGCTCGACGGCGACACGAGAGGCGGCGCCGCGCTGTCGGTGGCGAGCGTCACCGGCAAGCCGATCGTCTTCGCCTGCGTCGGGGAGAAGCCGGACGACCTCGAGGCCTTCTATCCCGACCGCATGGCGAGCCGGATCCTGGGCATGGGGGACGTGCTCTCCCTCATCGAAAAGGCTCAGGAGACGATGGACGCCAAGGAGGCGGAGGCGCTCGAGCGGAAGCTCCGCAAGGAGACCTTCACTCTCGAGGATTTCCTCGGCGAGCTGCAGCGGCTCCGCAAGATGGGTCCGCTCGAGCAGGTGCTCGGGATGATACCCGGGGTCAAGTTCCGCGGCGTCGCGCAGGGGGACGCCGGCGAGAAGGAGCTCCGCAGGATCGAGGCGATCATCCGCTCCATGACCCCCGACGAGCGCAGGTCGCCGCAGATCATCGACGGCAGCCGCCGCAAGCGGATCGCGGCGGGGAGCGGGACGAGCGTGCAGGACGTGAACCGGCTCCTCGGGCGGTTTCAGGAGATGCGGAAGATGATGAAGCGTTTTTCGAAGATGGCGGGCAAGCTCGATTTTCAGCTTCCCGCCGAGTAGGGCAGGCAACGACCGGAGGTACGATTTGTCGGTAAAACTCAGAATGAAGCGCATGGGCACCAAGAAGCGTCCGTTCTACCGCGTGGTCGCGATCGACAGCCGCATGGCGCGCGACGGCCGGTTCATCGACATCGTCGGATTCTACAACCCGATGGTGAATCCGCCGGAGATCAAGATGGACGACGACAAGGTGTACAATTGGCTCCGCAACGGCGCCGTCCCCTCGGAAAAGGTTCGGGAGCTTTTCCGCAGGATCGGGCTCATGGAAAAGTGGAGCCTCGTCAAGAAGGGCGTTTCGATCGCCGATCTCGACGCGAAGCTCGAGGAGCGGCGCGCGAAGCAGCCTCGCCCGGCCGCCGACAAGGAAAAGAAGAAACGGCCGAACAAGAAGCAGGCGGCGAAGGCGGCTGCCGAAAAGGCCGCGGCGAAGAGCGAGGAGTCGGCGTAGCACGAACGGGAGCCGGGGGCGGCCCGCCCGGGGCCGCGGCGGCGTCCGCTTCAAACGCAGAGGAAACGCATGAGCCTACAGAAAATCAAGACGATGGTCCGGAAGATCTCCGAGATGCTCGTCGACAGGCCCGACAAGATCGTGCTCGTCGACGAGAAACGGGACGACACGCACATCATCGTGCTGTCGGTCGATAAATCGGACGTCGGTAAAATCATCGGCAGGAGCGGCCAGACGGCGAAGGCGCTTCGCGCGCTCGTGAACGCGGCGGCGACGCGCCTCGGCGAAAAGGTCCTCCTCGAGATCCGCGAATAGCGCGTCCGGCGGGAGGTGCTCTCGATATGGCCCCACGGGCCGTGCTCGGGACCGTCGTGAAGACGGTCGGCCTCAAGGGAGAGGTGAAGCTTCTCCCCGCGCCCGATTTCTGGCCGGAGGCGCTCGAGGCCGAGGCGATCGGGATCGTCGCGGACGGCGCGCCGTCGGGCACGGCGCGCGTCGCGCGGTGGCGCTGGAAGGGCCAGACGGTCATCCTCTCGCTCGAGGGGATCGACACCGTGGAGAAGGCGGAGCCGCTCGTCGGATCGAGCTTCGTGCTCGAGCTCGGCGGCCTCGATCCGGAGATCCGGCCCGACCGCATGCTTCCGTGCGAGTACGTCGGGCTCGCGGTGCGGCTTCCGGACGGTTCCACGCTCGGCACGGTCGTGGACATGCTCCTCGGGCCGGCGCAGAACTGCCTCATCGTCGAGCGGGACGGAGAGCGGTATCTCGTGCCGGACACGCCCGGCATCGTGAAGCGCGTGGCGGTCGACGAAGGCGTCATCGAGATCGATCCACCGGCGGGGCTCGTCGATCTCAGGTGGTAGCGGAGCGCATGGATATCTATTTCATAACGATATTCCCCGATATGTTCCGCGAAGCGCTCGCGGCCGGGATGACGGGCATCGCCGAGCGCAACGGCGCCGTGCGGTACCACGTCGTCAACCTGCGCGACTTCGCCGAGGACCGCTACGGCTCCGTGGACGACTACCCCTACGGCGGCGGCCCGGGGATGATCCTCATGGCCCCGCCGCTCGTGCGGGCCGTCGAATCGGTCCGCCCGGCCGCGGGCGCGGGGGACGCCCCCGTTATCCTGCTGTCGCCGTGCGGCGCGGTCTTCACGCAGGCCAAGGCGCACGAGCTCGCCGGGAAAAGCTCCCTCGTCTTCATCTGCGGCCGCTACAAGGGAGTGGACGAGCGGGTGCGCGATCTCGTCGTCACTGAGAGCCTCTCGATCGGGGACTACATTCTCAGCGGGGGGGAGCTCGCGGCGCTCGTCGTCACCGACGCCGTCGTCCGCTGTCTCCCGAACGTCATCGGCGACGAACGTTCGCGCGACACCGATTCGTTTTCGGCGGAGCGCGAGTTCTCCCTCGACGCCGCGTACTACACGAGGCCGCCGGAGTTTCGCGGCCTCGCGGTTCCCGAGACGCTGCTCTCGGGGAACCACGCGCGCATCGCCGAGTGGCGGGAGCGGTCGGCGCGCGAGCGCACCGAGCGCTGCCGGCCTGATCTTCTCGCAAAAGCACGTACCAAAGGAATCGACGACTAAGGAGGCCACATGGATATTCTCAACCAGATCGCGGCGAAGCGGATGAAGGAATCGGTACCCCCGTTCAGCGTCGGGGACACGGTGCGCGTCGACGTGCGCGTCGTCGAGGGCGGGCGCGAGCGCGTGCAGGCGTTTCAGGGGACGATCATCCAGCGCCGCGGCTCGGGCCTCGGCGAGACCTTCACCGTGCGCAAGGTGACGCAGGGCGTCGGCGTCGAGCGCATATTCCCGCTCCATTCGCCGAACGTCTCGGCGATCCGGGTGCTCCGGAGGGGCAAGGTGCGCCGCGCGAAGCTCTTCTACCTGCGCCAGCTCATGGGGAAGGCCGCCCGCATCGAGGAGAAGACGGAGAAGGCGGAGGAATGACCCCGCGCGGCC
>JAGUZZ010000009.1:0-13430 GCA_020060525.1 bacterium
GGCGGCGCCGTCCGCACGCGCAAGCTGATCCTCGCGCGGTGACGGGCGGAGCGCCCGCGCGCCGGCCCTTCGGAGACAGGAGACCGCTCATGCCCGCTCGCCGCGCCCTCGCGCCCGCCGATTGGGCCCGCCTGCGCGCGGAGTTTCCGATCGCGCGGCGCTACGTCTACATGAACCACGCCGCCGTGAGCCCTCTCTCGCCGCGCGTCATAGAAGCGATGAGCCGGATCGAGCGCGGATTCCTCGAGAAGGGCGTTCTCTGCGAGGACTGGGTCTTCCCCCGCGTCGAGGAGGTGCGCCGCGCGGCGGCGCGTCTCATCGGCGCGCGCCCCGGGGAGATCGCCTTCACCCGCAACACGACGAACGGCGTGCTGCTCGCGGCGAACGGCATCCGATGGCGCCGCGGAGACGACGTCGTCATGCCGTCGATCGAGTTCCCCGCGAACGCCTATCCGTGGATCGCTCTCGAGAAACGCGGCGTGCGCGCGCGGCTCGTCGAGCCGCGGGACGGCCGCGTCACCGCCGAGATGCTCGCGGACGCCTGCACGCCGCGCACGCGCGCCGTGACGGCGAGCCTCGTCCAATTCTCGAACGGCTACCGGATCGACGCGGCCTCCCTCGGGAGCTTCTGCCGCGGGCGCGGCATCTACTTCCACGCGGACGCCATACAGTCGCTCGGCGCGCTCCGCTGCGACGTCCGCGCCCTGAAGATCGATTTCCTCTCGACGGGCGGGCACAAGTGGCTTCTCGGACCCGCGGGCGCCGGGTTCTTCTATTGCCGCCGCGAGCTCGTCGAGGATCTCGACGTGTGGAATCCCGGCTGGCTCGGGGTCGAGGATCCGTGGGATTTCATGAACTACCGGCAGAGCCCGCGGCCGGACGCGGCGCGGTTCGAGGAGGGCACGCGGAACCTCTACGGCATCTCGGGGCTCGGCGCGTCGATCGAGCGCTTTCTCGAGACCGGCACGGCGAACGTCGAGCGGAGGATCCTCGGTCTGACGGATTATATCGAGCGCGGACTGCGCGAGCGCGGCTGCCGGATTACGAGCCCGCGCGGGCGCGGCGAGCGATCGGGCATCCTCTGCTTCGTTCACCCGCGCGTCGAGAGCGCGAAGCTGTTCGAGAGACTCCTGTCGAAGCGGATCGTCCTCAGCCTGCGGCAGGGCGCGATCCGGTTCTCGCCCCACTTCTACAACACCGAGGACGAGGCCGGCCGCGTTCTCGATCTCATCCCGCGCGCGTAGGGGATCACCGCACGACGACCATCTTCCGCACGGCCTCCCCCGAGGACGCGCGGAGCCTCAGGAAGTACACGCCGCTCTGGACAAGGCGCCCCGAAGCGTCGCGGCCGTCCCACCGGCAGACGTTCTCCCCAGCCTCTTTCGGCCCTTCGTCGACGACGGCGATGCGGCGCCCCGCGGCGTCGAAGACCGCGATCTCGACGCGGGCCGGATCCGGAAGCTCGTAGCGGATGATGGTCCCCATGTTGAAGGGGTTGGGATAGTTCTGCCGCAGCGCGAGCGCCGCCGGCGGCGGGACCTCGGGCGGGAGGAGCCCCGCGAGAGACGAGATCGCGCCGAGCGCGGCCTTCGTGCAGACCTCGTGAAAGGCGTAGTTGATCGTCGTGGCGCCGTCCGAGCAGCTGTGATAGTACGGCGTGAGCTCGCCTCGCCGCCCCTCGATGAGGAGCACGGCGGGGACGCCGTTCTCCCAGAAGGCCATGTGGTCGCTCGAGAGGCGCTCGCCCTCTAGGTACTCGGCCGCGAGCGGAAGCTCGAAGGAATCGATCGCCGCGGCGAGGGCGTACGCGACGGCCGAGTCACCCGGCTCGCCCGCGCGTCCCGATACGACGGCGGTCATCTCGGCGTTCGGCTCCCAGCCGATCATATCTATATTGAGGGCGCATTCGTAGACGGCGCCCGGATCGAGCGCGGCGGCGAAGGTGCGGCTCCCCTTGAGGCCGAGCTCCTCGGCGTCGAAGAGAACGAACTCGACCGTCCGCTCGAGCCGCTCCGAGCGGAGAACGCGCGCGCACTCGATCACGGCGGCCGTGCCGGTCGCGTTGTCGTCGGCGCCGGGGGCGCAGACGAGCGGCGTCGAGCCGGAGTAGCTGTCGTAGTGGGCGCAGAGAACGACGCGGCGCGAGGGATCGATCTCCCCCTCTTTGCGAAAGACGATGTTCTTCGACCAGACGGTGTCGGCGAAAGCGTACGCCTCGCAGCTTCTCGAGCCGCCGTCGTCGACGAGGCGCCGCACGACGTCCCGGCCCGCGAGCCAGAAGGTGTCGCGTCCGGACGCGCCGACGCTCCACACGTCAGCCGTGACGCCGCATTCGGCGCCGAAACGCTCCCACGAAGCGCCTCCGTCTTCGCTGATCCACACCTCTCCCGCGCCCCCGGCGGCGACGACGCGAAGCGAATCCGCCATCGCGACGGCGTTGAGCTCGGCCGGAACGGAAACGGACGTCCAGCTCTCTCCAGCGTCCCTCGTGTAGAACGCTCTCTGGCTTCCCACGACGACGCCGGCGCTCTCGCCGTGAAAATCGATCGCGCCGAGGCGTCCCGACGCGAGGGTGCGCTTCGTGAAGGAGGCGCCGAGATCCCGGGTCTCGTAGAGGCTCCCCGACTCGCCTGCGAACCAGAAACGGAACGGCCCGTTCGTCGCCGATCCGTTCAGCGCGTCGTATCCGACCGCGGCAGGGTCGCGCCGCACCCACGTATCGCCGCCGTCGGCCGTGTAGACGATCGTGCCCCCCGATCCGCCGGCCATGCCGAAGCTCTCGTCTTCGAGGGTTATCGTGCCGATCGTGTAGATCTGGAGCCCCGAGGCGACGAGCCCCCACGAGAGACCGCCGTCGGAGGAACGATAGACGCTCCCGCCCGCCGATCCCGGTATCCGGCCTCCCGAGAGGAGGCGTCCCCGCGCGTCGCGCCCGAGACAGAACACGATCTGCGGTATGACGGATATCCGCTCGAAGCCCGGGACGCCGATTTCACCGGCGCCGCGGTACACCGCCCCTTCGATATCGGCCACCCAAAGCGTGTCGCCGCCGCTCGAGATCGTCGAGCCGGTGAGGTCCGGCACGTCGACCTGCAGCACGAAGCTCCGCAGCTCGGGCTCGTACCCCGCGTCGCGGACCTCCCTGACGAGGTACTCCCGGACGCGCCCCATGAGAGGGGAGCTCGCGTAACGCGTGTTTATCTTGATCGTGTCGTCCGCGAAGGCCACCGTGTCGGCGCCGGAGAGCTTCGCGACGATCCGCTCGAGATTGGCGCGCGCGACGCGCGATACGGGGGGAGGATCGAGCGAAGAGGCGGGCCTGCGGCCCGCCGATCCGTCGCCGCCGGGCACGACGGTGAGGACGGCGAAGCCGGCGAGCGCCGAGAGAACGGCGTACTGAACGGGGCGCAGGGTCGGCCGATGCACACATTTCCCCTTTTCAAACGGCGGAATACACTCTATTATAGCGTTTCACGAAACGACAGGCAATACAGGGGTTGAGCATATTCGCTGGGGAGCGGCTCTTTTGCTTTCTTTCCGGGATCATTTCGGCGTCGACGAGCCGGCGATGCAGCGCGTTATCTCGCTCGCTCTCTCGCGCGGCGGCGATTTCTGCGAGCTCTTCTTCGAGCACACGATCGTGAACCAGATCGTGATGGAGGAAGGGATCGTCAAGGAAGGCGAGAAGAGCATCTCGCACGGCGTCGGCATCCGGGTCGTGAAGGGGGAGGGAGCGGGGTACGCCTACACCGAGGAGATCAGCTTCGACAAGATGAAGGAGGCCGCTCTCATCGCCTCCGCCATCGCAGGATCGGGCGCGGAGAGCGGCCCCGTCTCCCTCTCCCCCGTCCCCTTCGCGAACCGCTACCCCGTCGAGGAGCCCACGACCGGCACGGCGCTCGCTCGCAAGATCCGCTGGGTCGAGGAGGCCGAGGCGGCCGCCCGCGCCTACGATCCCCGCGTCGTGAAGGCGAGCGTCACGATAGCGGACAGCCTCGGCACGATCCAGATCGCGACCTCCGAGGGTGCGCTGCTCCGGGACGTCCGGCCGATGATGCGGTTCAACGTGCAGGTCGTGGCGGAGGAGAACGGCAACCGGCAGGTCGGACTCTCGAGCGGCGGCGGGAGGATGGGGAACGAGTACTTCGCCAAGCGGATGTCCCCCTCGGACCACGGACGGGAGGCGGCCCGGCAGGCCGTGCTGCTGCTCGGCGCCGTGGACGCCCCGGCGGGACCGATGGAGCTCATCCTCGCGCAGGCGGAGTCCGGCGTCCTCCTCCACGAATCGGTCGGGCATTCCCTCGAGGCTGACTTCATACGAAAGGGCACCTCGGCCTATACGGACCGCGTCGGCGACCGCGTGGCGAGCGAGCTCGTGACGGTGATCGACGACGGCACGATGCCGAACGACAGAGGCGCCATCAACTTCGACGACGAGGGCACCCTCCCCGAGGCCACCCTCCTCATCGAGCGCGGGATCCTGCGCGGCTACATGCACGATCGGATCAGCGCCGCGAGGTTCGCCGTGCGGCCGACGGGGAACGGGCGCCGCGAATCGTATCGCCACCCGCCCGCGCCCCGCATGACGATCACCTACCTCGCGAACGGCGCGAGCGATCCCGAGGAGATACTCCGCTCGACGAAGCGCGGCATATTCTGCAAATCGTTCCGCGGCGGCGAGGTCGACATCTCGAACGGCGATTTCGTGTTCGTTCCGATCGAGGCCTACCTCGTCGAGAACGGGCGGATCGCGGCGCCCGTCAAGAACCTCACGCTCATCGGCAACGGCCCCGACGTCCTGACGAAGGTGACGATGGTCGGCAGCGACTTCGCGCTGAGCGACGGGCGATGGACCTGCGGCAAGGGACAGCACGTTCCCGTCGGAGTCGGACTCCCGACGATCAAGATATCCGAGATCACCGTCGGCGGAAGCTCGATCGGCGGCGCGAGAGGGGCGGTTCCGTGACGATCGACGAGATGAAACGCTTCGCTTCCCGCGTCGTCGCCGAGGCCCGCCGCGCCGGCGCCGAGACGGTCGAGGTCTCGCTCCTCGAGCGGATGGAGTTCACCGTCGAGGTGCGCCGCGGCTCGATCGAAAAGCTCATCGAATCGGTCTCGAACGCGATCGACGTCGAGCTCTCGATCGACAAACGCAAGGCCGTCGTCTCCTCGAGCGATCTCTCGAGCGACACCCTCTCGGCGCTCGTCGCCGAGGGGATCGAGCTCGCCCGCGTCATGGACCGCGACGAGTACTTCGGGCTTCCCGAAGAGCGCGAGCTCGGCGCGGCGGCGGGAGATCTCGCGATCTTCGATCCGGATTCCCTCGCCGTGCCCGCCGAACGGAAGATCGCGCTCGCCCTCGAGCTCGAGCGCGCCGCCCTCGCGATGGACGCTCGCATCATCCCGGACGGGAGCTCCTTCTCGAGCCGCGTCCGGACGACGGTCTTCGCCAACTCTCTCGGGTTCTGCGACGGCTGGCGCCGCACGTCGAACATGCTCGCCCTCTCCTGCGCCGTCGAGGACCGCCCGGCGCGGAGCGAGAACACGGGGAAGCGGCAGTCCTCGTGGTGGTACTCGGCCGCCGTCCGCGCGGCCGACCTCGAGGGCGCGGAGGAAATAGCGCGGCGCGCCGTCGAGCGCACGCTCCGCAAGATCGGCGCGCGCAAGCCGCGAACGTGCGAGGTGCCGGTCGTCTTCGACCCCTTCACCGCGCGCGACCTGCTCGAATCGCTCGCCGAGGCGGCGAGCGGCGGGAACATTTACCGGAAATCCTCGTTCCTCGTCGACCGGCTCGGCGAGCGCGTCGGCTCGCCGCTCGTCACGATCGTCGACGACGGCGTCCTGCCGGCGCGGCTCGGCACGAGGCCCTTCGACGCGGAGGGGGTCCGGTCGAGGCGCACCGTCGTGTTCGAGGGCGGAGTGCTCGGAAACTATCTCTGCGGCACGTACGCCGCGCGGAAGATCGGCCGCGCGACGACCGGGAGCGCGGGCGGGATCACGAACTTCCATCTCGCGCCCGGGAGGACGAGCCCCGCCGAGATCATAGCGAGCGTCGATCAGGGGCTCTACCTCACGTCCATCTCGGGTCCCGGCGCGAACCACATGACCGGGGATTTCTCGCAGGGAGGACAGGGGCTCTGGATAGACAAGGGGGAGCTCTCCTACCCGGTCGACGAGTTCACGATCGCGAGCTCCTTCCCCGCCATGCTCGCGGGCGTCGTCATGGTCGGAAACGACCTCGACTGGCGCGACGCCGTGGCGTCTCCCACCATAAAAATAGAGAGGATGACCCTGAGCGGCGCTTAGGCGTCATCCTCTCGTTCGTCGTGCGGAACTCGCAGCGATCTTGCCGCGAAGAGGCCTTAGTTTCAGTTTCGCTACCGGTACAGCGACTTTATCGCGCCCCACGAAGAGTCTTCGACGGGAATCGTGAGGTCGTGCGAGTAGGCGGTGAAGCACTCTCCGCCGTCCTTGCGGCCGTTGTAGTTCTCGTCGTTGAAAGCCCAGATGTGCACCCCGTAGCAGCCTTCCCACTTGAGGTGGAACGACTTCGTGTCGGAGTAGTTGTTGCCGTACGTCGGCGTCGAGATCACGAGAGATCCCGCGTTGAAACTCATCCCCGCGAGCAGATCCCCGTCGATCCAGATGCGCGGAACGCATCCCATCGGATCGACCCGGTCGAAGATCACGATGATGTTGACGTACGTCGTCGGCACGTTCGAGAAGCCGTCGAGTATGAGGTCGAACTCGGTGCCGACGAAGAAGTACCCGTCGTTGCCGCCGATGCTCATCTGGAAACCCAAGAGATCGGGGGCCTGATAGATGCTGTAGTCGATCTCGTTGCTGCCGAGCTCGAGCAGGACCTTTCCGCCCCTATCCCAGAGCGGATCGTACAGCGGATCGCCCGGACCGACGGTGTAATACTCGGCCGGATCGTAATGATACGTGCACGGGCCGCTCGGATAGACGACGAGGCACGGATCGGCGAGGGCGAGACCGCCGAACGCCGAGATGACGAGCGTCATCGCGGCGACGGAACAGAGCAAGCGCAGTAGCTTCATCAAGACATCTCCTTTGTCCGGATAGAATGGACCTGAAGCGACTTTTCCCCTCCGCATTAGATATGAACCGCGCGATCTACCAACTGGGGGCATTGTACCACAGACGGACCGAGACAATCAAGCTTTTTATTCCGTTTTTGCGTGCTTGTAAGCCGTTGCAGATTATTGTACTATGCTGTCCGATGTGCGCTCCTGAGAAAGGTTCCGGGCGGCCGGCGACCGTGACGGAGCGCGGGAGACGAAAATAGTGATTTCCGCCCATGAAAAGAACGCCCTGCGAACGGCCCTTTTCGCCGCGGCTGCACCCCTTTTCGCCGCGCTTGCACCCCTTTCCGCCGCCTCCGCGCGAGGCGGCGCCGCGGACGATCTCATGCGACGGCACCTCAACGCGCTCGGCGGGGAGGCGGCCGTGAAGGCCGTCGCGACGGTGCTCGCTCGAGGGGAGATCGAGATAACGGGGACGGGGCTTCGCGGCTCGATCGAGTCCCGCAGCGCCCGCCCCTGTCTCTCGAGCTCCGACATATCGCTCGGCTTCATCTCGATCCGCGAGGGGTTCGACGGCGAGCGCATCTGGCTCGTCGATCCGAACGGCGGCCTCCAGATACGCCGAGACGAGGGCTCGCTCGCGTACCAGCGGACCATCTGCGCTCTCGAAAGCCAACGATACATCTTCGGCGGCGAAGGCCTCTCGATCGAGCCGGCGGGTCGCGACACGGCGGGCGGCGATTCGTGCGACGCCGTCGCGCTCGCGGTCGCGGGCGGCGCCCCCTGCCGCCTTCTCTTCGACGGCTCGACCCACCTGCTTCGCCGCATGGAGATCAGGGCTCCAGAGGGCTTCACCGTCCACACGTACGGCGATTACCGCCGCGTGCAGGGCGTCATGTACCCGTTCCTCCAGCGGACGGAGCTCCCCGCGCTCGGCCAGCGCGTCGAGATCCGGTACGCGGAGATCGTCCCGAACGCGCGGATCGATCCGGCGACCTTCGTGCCTCCCGCCTCCGCGGAGCGCAGTCACCGGTTCGCGAGCGGGCGGGGCGTCGCCGACGCGCCCTTCGAGTACCGCTACCGGCACATCTTCGTTCCCGTGCGGATAGAGGGGCGCGACGAGGATCTCCTCTTCCTCGTCGACTCCGGAGCGAGCATGACCGTGATCGATTCGACGGTCGCCGCGGATCTCGGTCTCGCCTCCGGAGGCGTTCTGCCGGGCGCCGGGGCCGGCGGCGCCGCGAACTTCCGCATGATCCGCGTGCCGGGCCTGCGGCTCGGCGACATCGAGATATCGGAGCAGACGGCCGTGGCCTTCCCCGTGGCGGGGCTTCTCCGGCAGTTCGAGGAAACGGAGATCGGCGGCATACTCGGATACGATTTCCTGAGCCGCTTCACGATCCGAATAGAATACGACCGGCGGCTCCTCACGTTCTTCGAACCGGATTCCTTCGCTCCCGCCGGCGGGGAGACCGCCGTCGACGCGCCGCTCATGCGCAGCATCTTTTCGGTGCCGGTAACGCTCGACGGCGCGAGGACCGGATCATTCCTCCTCGACACGGGCGCCTCCAGCTCGATCGTGCAGGGCGCCTACGCCCGCGAGACCGGCGTCTCGGCGGGAAGGCGCGGACTCGAGATCGCGCTTCGCGGCGCGGGGGGCGAGGAACGCGCCGAGCTTTTCCGGTTCGACACGCTCTCGATCGGCGGCGTCGCGATTACGGAGCCGGTGCTCGCCGTCGCCACGGGGCCGCGCGGACTCGCGGCGATCGAGAACGTGGACGGGCTCGTCGGCAACGACGTCCTCGAGCGCTTCACCGTCACGCTCGACTACCGAGCGCAGCGGGTGCTTCTCGAGAGGAACGGCCTCTTCTCCGAGCCCTTTTTCCGCGACCGCTCGGGGCTCCAGCTCGCCCGCAAGCCGGACGGGCGCATCATGATCGTGAACGTGGTGCCGGAATCCCCCGCGGCGCGGGCCGGCTTTCGGGCGGGGGACGTCATCACCGCGATCGGCCGGACGAAGGCGGCGCGCTTCGGCTCGCTGCGCGAAGCGATCGCGCTCTTCGAGGGGGCGGAGGGGACGACGTACCGGATCGAGATCGAGCGAAGCCGCGGGAGACATACGCTCACGCTGACGCTCGAGCGTTACATCTGAGACGAAAGGAGACCCCGTGGGCGCACGCGTGCAGTTCTTCGGCGCCGTGAGAACGGTGACGGGCTCGATGCATCTCGTCTCGAACGGGAGCGCGAGGCTCATCCTCGATTGCGGCCTCTTTCAGGGCCGCCGCGACGAATCGTTCGAGCGGAACTCCCGGTTCCCCTTCGATCCCGCCGGGCTCGATTGCTGCGTCCTCTCCCACGCCCATATCGACCACAGCGGCAACATCCCGACGCTCGTGAAGCGCGGATTCGCCGGCCGGATCGTGGCGACCGAGGCGACGCGGGATCTCTGCGGAGCGATGCTCCCCGACAGCGGCCACATACAGGAAGAGGACGTGAAGTTCGTGAACAAGATCCAGGCGAAGCGCGGTCTCCCACCGCGCTCGCCCCTCTACACCCGGAAGGACGCCGAGGACTCTCTCGCGTCGTTCCGCGGCGCGCCGTACCGTGAGCGGGTCGAGATAGACGAAAACGTGTCGGTCGTCTTTTACGACGCGGGGCACGTGCTCGGCTCGGCGAATCCGCTCGTCGAGATCCGCAACGGCTCCAAAACCGTCCGTCTCGCCTACATGGTCGACCTCGGAAGAAAGCGGCTCCCCTTCCTCCGCGATCCCGAACGCGCGCCCGAGATAGATTACGTCGTCGTCGAGAGCACGTACGGGGGACGCGTTCACGCCCCGATCGACGAGGCGAAGGAGAAGCTCGCCGAAACGGTCCGCCGGACGGCCGAGCGGCGGGGCAAGATCATCATCCCCTCCTTCGCCCTCGAGCGGACGCAGGAGGTCGTGTACTTCCTCAGCGAGCTGATCCGCGAGCGGCGCATCCCGGAGATCCCGATCTACGTCGACAGCCCGCTCGCCGTCAACGTGACGGAGATCTTCAAGCGCCACGAGGAGTGCTTCGACGCCGAGACGATCGCCCGCATCCGCCGCAACGACGATCCGTTCGGCACCGAACGCATCTCGTACATCACGGACGTCGCCGATTCGATGAAGCTCAACGACGAGAAGCGCCCGATGGTCATCATCTCGGCGTCGGGGATGTGCGAGGCGGGACGGATCCTCCACCACCTGCGCAACAACATCGAGAACAGCCGCAACACGGTCCTCATGGTCGGCTACTCCGCGAAAAATACGCTGGGCCGCCGGATCGTCGAGCGGGAGAAGACCGTCAGGATCTTCGGACAGGATCACGAGCTCAAGGCCGAGGTCGTCGTCATCAACGCCTTCAGCGCCCACGCCGACCGGAACGAGCTCCTCGCGCACCTCGAGCCGCTTCGCGGAAAGGTCAAGGGCGTGTTCGTCGTTCACGGCGACGAGGACCAGTCGGAGAAGTTCGTCGCGGCGCTCAAGGAGCGGGGGTTCCCCGTTCATCTCCCGACGCCGGAGGAGACGGTTGAGCTCGCCTGACGCGTGGGACGTCACGCCGTCCGAGGGGATCGCTCTCCAACGGCGGCTCGCCCGGCTCGTCCGGCGTCGATGGGACGGCCGCCGGATACGGCACGTCGCCGGGGCCGACGTGCATTTTCCGGCGCGCGGCGTCTCGCGCGCCGCCGTCACGGTGCTGTCGTACCCGGGGCTCGAGCTCGTGGAGCAGGCCGTTTTCGAGGGGCCCTGCGCGTTCCCCTACATCCCCGGCCTTCTCTCGTTCCGGGAGATCCCGGCGATCCTCGAGGCGTGGCGGAGGCTCGAGGGGACGCCCGACGTCGTCCTCTTCGACGGGCAGGGCGTCGCCCATCCGCGAGGACTCGGCCTCGCGAGCCACGCGGGCCTCGTCCTCGGCGTTCCGTCGGTCGGGTGCGCGAAATCGCCTCTTTTCGGCTCGTTCGAGGAGCCCGGCAGGCTCCGGGGCGCGAGATCTCCGATCCGCGACGCCGCGGGGAAAACGATCGGAGCGGTTCTGCGGACCCGGAACGGCACGAGACCGATCTTCGTCTCCGTCGGCCATCTCATGAGCCTCGAGCGCGCCGTCGAGATCGTCCTCTCCTGCGCGCCCCGCTTCCGTATCCCGGAGCCTCTCCGGGCGGCCCACCGGCTCGCCTCGTCGAAAAGCGGCTGAAGCCGGCGCCGCGCTCAGGAACCGGTTCAATGCATTATAGGTTGAATTACTCAAAATACGTTTCTGCCGAAACGGCGCAATACATTGATAGACATAATATTATTACTCTCAATGCCTTTCCAGCGCTTCGGCAATTTATATTTTTAACTAATAGTTATTGACTGACAACTATTTCTTATTATATTCCACTTGGTCTCAGCAGTGAGAGAGAGACCGGGAGAGAAACGAGTAGGGGTTCCCGCCGGGGACTTGCAGCACAGCACCTTGGCTTTACAAATCTGGCGGGAACCCCGAAAGTTTTTCCGGAAGACCTCAGATCCTCGACAGAACTTCCTCGATAACCTTGTCGATCTCCGGGGCCGCGCCGATGAGCCGCGAGCGTATCCGCCCGTCGGCGTCCACGACGAAGGTGGTCGGCGTGCCCGGTATCTGCAGGGTCTCGCTGGCGAGCCGACGGTCGTCGAGCAGAATCGTGAACGTCGTCCTCTTGTCCCGCACGACGCCCCGCATCAGCGCGAGATAGCCCCTGACCTCGAGCCCGTAGAAGCGGAAGCCGAGCTCCTTTTCGCGACCCGCGAGCGCCTCGAGTTGCGGAAACTCCGCAACGCACGGCATTCAAGTCGGGCTCAGGGCGTAGATCACGAGCTTCGTCCCCCGGAATCTCGAAAGGTCGTGCCGCTTCCCCTCGAGATCGACGAAGGCCGCCTCGGGCATCGGCCCCTCGTCCCCGACGCGGACCGCCATGATCCTCTCCTCGAGATCCCGCGCCTCCGGCCGGACGAGCGCGTAGAGGCTGTCGAGCTTGACGCCGGCGCGGGTCCCCGGCATCCGGGCGACGCACGAGACGAAGAGATCGAGAGCCTCCTCCCGCTTTCCCTCGTCCCAGAGGATCGCCCCGAGAGCGCGATCCGCCTCGGGATTGCCGGCGGCCATGGCGAGATAGCGCTTCGCCTGCTCGATATCCCCCCGATCCTCGAGCGTCGCTCCGGCCATCGCGAACGCCTGCGATCTCTCGTGGACGCCCCGCGCGAGAGCGGCCGCGCGGAGGAAGAGCGCAGCCGCGCGCGCGGGATCGGCCTCGGGATCCATGCAGTAGTAGCCCATCATCATGAAGAGGCGCGGCGAGCGCTCCGACTCCGTCAAGGAATCGGCGAAGGCGAGCGCCGCGGCCCGGTCCGCGCCGAAAAGATACCTGAACTTGAGGAGCTGCAGGGCGCCGCGGGCGGCCGGATCCTGCTCGAGCGAGAGACGCTTGCGGAGGAACCGCATCGCGCCGGGCGCGTCGCCGAGCCGCTCGGTCATCGTCTCGAAGACGCGCTCGTCGGCGACGCTTCGATAGATATGGCCGCGGTGGTTGCGGATGAAGATCTCGAGGCGCTCGACCCGGTCGAGCGAATCCTTCACGGCGGAGGCCGCCTCGAGCTCCTCGAGCACGAAGAGCGGCGAGGTCCCCTCCCGCTTCCCGCACGAGACCGCGGCGAGGGACGCCGCGAGCAGCGCGGCGGAAATCCCCGCCGCGAATCGAACCGTCATACCGTCTCCTTTCGCGTCGACGAACGGCGCGCTAGGCGGGCGTCCCCTCCGCGGGGCGCTCGTCCTTTCGCGCGATCGTCTCGCGGATGAGAGAGGCGATCTCGTCCGCGCGGGCCTGCCAGCTCCGGGCGCGGGCGAAATCGCGGAGCATCGATTCGTTCGCCCCCGAGGCGAGGGCGAGCCCGATCGCCTCGACGAACTCCTCGTTCGATCCGGCGACGTGGATGAGCCCGCTGAGCGCCGCGAGATCGTCCGAGTGTCTCATCGTGACGACCGGCCGCCCGCAGGCCGCGTACTCGTAGAGCTTGTTCGGATCGGCCGAGCGCATGAGCTCGTTCGTCTTGAGGGGGATGATGCAGACGTCCATCGCCGCGATGTACGCGCCGAGGCGCTCGTACGGCTTGGCGCCGAGATGACGGACGTTGCCGCGGCGAGCGGCGAGCGCGCGGAGCTCGGCCTCCCGGCCGCCGAAGACCGGACCGACCATGACGATCGAGGCGTGCGGGAACGCGGAGGCGACGAGATCGAGCAGCTCGAAATCGAACCACTGCGCCACCGCGCCGGAGTAACCGATGACGGGACGCGGGATGTCCCGCATCTCCTCCGGCGTCCCGGTCTCCGCCGCCGCCCGGAAGA
>JAGUZZ010000125.1:0-2650 GCA_020060525.1 bacterium
CGAACAACGGCCGGAAGCTCGCGAAGACCGGCATGACGTACATTCCTCGATTCCTCCGTTTCAGCAGTACATCCTGAGCAGCAGCGCCACGACGACGATGCCGAGCACCGATATGAGGTTCACCTTGAGCGTGCAGCCGAGGGTGAAGGCGAACACGATGAGATCGACGTCGACCGGCCCCACGGTGAAGCTCGTTCCGCTCACGAAGAGCTCGCGCATGACGTTGCCTTCGGGGAGCAGGAGCCCGATGAGCTCGCCGACGACGCTCCCGACGATGACCCCGAGAAAAAAGACGAGTGCGATGAGCCCGAGTCTGCGTTTCGCCGCCACTGCGCGCCTCCTCACCTCATGATACAACGAACGCCGCGGACGGACAAGCCCGCGTTCACCCGCCGCCGGACGATTTCACCCGGTCGGCGCCGACGATGTACGTGGCGTCCACGAGCGGCCGCTCGCGCACCTGCTCGACGATCAGACGGCATCCGGTGATCTTCGCGATCCGCCTCATGAGCCGCGGATTGCCGGTACGGTCGACGAGAACCGATTCGCGGAAATCGAACCGCTCCGCGTTGTCGACGACGAGCACGTCCACGCCGCGCGTCCGGAGCTCCTTCGCCGTCTCCATCGCGATCCCCGGTTCGCGGGTGCCGTTGCGCACCTCGATCCGGAACGGGGGCTCCTCGCCGCCGAACCGCCCGGCGAGATCGAGCCAGCGGATCGCGACCGACAGGCCGGCGACGGCGACGATCGCTCCGAGGACGTACAGGCCCCGCGCGCGGCGGCGTTTCGTTCCCCTCGGCCTGGCCATGCGGCGGTCACTCCCGCGCCGGCCGCCCGCCCCTCCCCCGCGTCATTCGAACCGCGGGCGCAGGCGGCGCCAGCTCTCCTCGATCGCCTCCGAAACGACGCGCGTTTCGGCGACGGTCGTCATGAAGTTCGTGTCTCCCTGCCAGCGCGGACACAGGTGGACGTGCAGGTGCCCGGCGATGCCGGCGCCCGCGCTCTCTCCGATGTTGATCCCAACGTTGATGCCGTCCGGGCGATACTCCGCTTCGATCGCCCGCTCGCACCGCGGGAGGAGCTCCGCGAGCTCGCGCCCCTCTTCCGCGGACAGCTCGCCGAGGCGCTTCACGTGGCGCGCGGCGACGATCATGACGTGGCCGCTCGTGTACGGGAACGCGTTCAGTATCACGAACCAATGCGTTCCGCGAAGGAGGATTCCCGCGGCCTCGTCCCGGCTCTCGCGCTGAACGGCGCAGAAGAGGCATTCGCCCCCCTTCGCCGCCGTAAAATAGGCGCTTCGCCACGGCGCGTAGATCCTATCCATACCTGCTCCATTCGGGAAAAGAGAGGAGAACCTCCTCGACGGCGTCCTCCGAGACCCGGAGCGCCGCGTTGTCGATGAGACGCGTGCCGCCGAGAACGCCCGCGCAGGCGATGAGGACCGTGCCGCGGATCTCGTCGAGCGGACGCAGCGTCCCGCCGTCGACGATCGCGGCGTAATCGACCGCGAAGCCCGCCTCGCGAAGCCGCGCCTCCATCATCGCCTCGAGCGGGGCGGCCGACCGCTCTCCCGCCGCGACGCGGCGCTTCGCCTCGGCGATCGCCCCGTAGAGCGCCGGCGCCCGCCGCCGGGTCTCCGGATCGAGGTACGCGTTCCGAGAGCTCATCGCGAGTCCGTCCGGCTCGCGCAGGGTGGGCCCGATCACGATCCGCGCGGGGAAATCGAGATCGGCCGCCATCCGCTGGATGACGACCGCCTGCTGCGCGTCCTTCTGTCCGAAGTAGGCCTCGTCGGGACGCACGATGTTGAGGAGCTTCGCGACGACGAGGACGACCCCGTCGAAATGCCCGCGACGGGAAGCGCCGCAGAGGACGTCGGAGAGCCCTTCGACGGATATCCGCGTCCGGTCGTTCGGAGAGTAGAGGTCGCGATCGCCGGGCGCGAAGAGGAGATCGGCGCCGAGCGATTCGAGAAGCTCCGCGTCGCGGTCGAGCGCGCGCGGATACCGCCCGAAATCCTCGCCGGCTCCGAACTGCTTCGGGTTGACGAAGATGGAAACGACGACGAAGCCGGTGCGCCCGCGCGCGAGCCGCACGAGGCTCGCGTGCCCCTCATGAAGCGCTCCCATGGTCGGCACGAAGCCGATCGTCGCGCCCGAGCGTTTCGCCCGGTCGATCTCCCCGCGGACCTCCCGCGGCGCGGCAACGGTTTTCATCGGTCGGGTGCTCGGTCCTTCCCGTCCCCGTTCGTGTCGTAGCTGTGCTCCATGCCCGGAAACGCCCCCTCCCTCACCTCTCGCGCGTACGCCTCGATCGCCTCCCGCATCCTGAGTCCGATCTCGCCGTACGTCTTGACGAAACGGGGCAGCGTCCCCTCGTGGACTCCGAGCATGTCGTGGATGACGAGGATCTGGCCCGAGCAGTGCGGCCCGGCGCCGATCCCGATCGTCGGTATCTTCAGGGCCTCCGTGACGCGCTTCGCGAGCCGCCACGGAATGCCCTCGAGCACGATCGCGAAGCACCCCGCCCGCTCGAGCGCCGAGGCGTCGGAGAGGAGCCGCTCCGCTGACTTCTCGTCCTTCCCCTGCACGCGGTACCCGCCGAACTGATGGAGCGATTGAGGCGTGAGGCCGAGGTGGCCGACGAC
>JAGUZZ010000099.1:0-4066 GCA_020060525.1 bacterium
GAGGTCCTCGATCGTCTGTCCCGGGAAGATGTTCGCGTAGTTGATGCCCTGCGGAACAACCGTGCCCCAGCCGCGGTACATAGCGGCGTCGCCCTCGATCGAGCATTCCGTGGAGGCCGGTATCGGTTCGACGCGCGCGCGGATGCCGACGTCCCCCATCGCGTAGCCGCCGAGATCGAGCGCCGTCCACGACGCGCCGGTGCTGCTCACGTAGCACTTGCTCGTCTCCATCGGCCCGGAATCGTCGCACGGTATGGGATACCCGTATCCCGGCGTGTTGAACCGCATCTTTATGTATATGGGATCGCCGTTCTGGACGGTGAGCGGAGACGGAAGGTTGTACGTGTAATATCCCGCCTCCGTCTTCGTCCCGGTGAACGGCCCGGCGAGAAGGTTCGAGAGGACGGAGCCGTTCCACGTATCGTATATCTCTATCGTGAAGTTCGTCGGCGCCCACGTCGCCCAAAAATCGACCGCGCGGAGCCACGCTCCCTCGGCGGCCTCGCCGGACGGCGTGAAGGCGACCATGCCGTAGTCGTCTCCGTCTCCCCAGCCCACCGACGACCACCATCCCCATTCGTCGTAATGATAGATCTTCTCGCTCGCGGCGTAGGGCTTGTTGCCGGTGTATACGGAAGCGTCGGTGCCGATCTGAGCGTCCCCGTACCGGATGTAGAAGTAACCGGACGCGCCCCAGCTCGTGCCCCACGAGTTCTTCACGATCCAAGCGCCGGCCCCGCCGCACATCGCGTCGTCCCAGCCGACGATGAGCACCGCGTGGTTCGGACCCTCGGTGCCCGTGTAGGTGAGGCAGGTGCTGCCGTTGTACGTGCTGAATCCCGGGAAGCTCGCGTACATCGCCGTGTAGACCGGACCGTAGGCCATCACGGCCTCTTTGATGGCGGTGACGTCGTTCGGAATGACGCGCCATTCGGTGATGCGCCGGCCGTACGCGCAGGCCGGATTGACGCAGGCGGGGGTCGGGCATCCGCCGGGATACGGATTGCAGCTCTCGGCCACCGTGCCGAGAAGCGAGAGGTAGTTCGTCGTCATCCACGCGTTGCCGCCGCTGTTGCAGGAGGTGCCGGTCGGGTTGCAGGCGACGACGTTGACCTCGGAAAAGTCGTTCGTGATCGATTCCTGGATCAGGATCTTCGATTCGAGATCGCCGAGCCCGGCGAAGGCCCAGCAGGTGCCGTACGGATTTTGGTTCTTGACGGAGGTGACTCCGCCGAGCGAGCGCCAATCCCACGATGGAGGCGGCACGAGCATGCCGGCGGGTTCCCGCATCGGGAGGAGCCCCTTGAGGTCGACGGGAGGCGGAACGTAGCCGAAATCCTCGTCCGAAGCCGCGTACACCGGCTTCGGAGCCTTGGCGGGTCTCTGCGCCCAGAGATCCCCCGCGACGAGCGACATCCCCATGAACACGGCGAGAGCTGCGCAAATCGATCTCCGATGAGTCATAGACGGCGCTCCTTTCATTTTGCCGCTTAGTATATCACAACGTTCTTCGAGCCTCCAACGAATATATCCTCGGGATTCGCGCCGCACATTGTCGTTGCCCGCCGCTCGATCCGGCGCTATAATCGCGCCTTGCTGCGGCTTCCCGAGGAAGGCACGATGAAATCGATCCGAATCGCGGCCCCCGTTCTCGCGGCGTCTCCCCTGTGCGCCGCGCCCGGCGCCTCCCAGGAATCGGCGCGGATCCTGGCCCTCGGCGGCGCTTCCGTGGCGGGTATCATCCCCGACGCCTACACCGATCTCTCTCTGAGCCCGGTCTACGCGCTCGACGCGCGGCCGGCGCTCTGGTACACGAGAAGGAGCTCTCCGAGCCTCCAGTTCGTTTCCGGATTGCCGTACGTCGACGCGACCGTTCTCGGCGGCGGCAACGGGTACTCGTACAACCATTCGAACGAAGGCGCGGTGCACGGCCTGAAGCTCGGCGCGTGGCGGATCGCGCTCACGTCGCAGTGGTCGTTCAACAAGCTGAATAGGAGCGACCCGGAAGCCCTGATCTCGGCGAGGTACGGAAACGAGATCCGCTCGACGGCGCGCTATCGCGACGCGGACGCGGACGCATGGCTCCTCGATATCGCGGCCGCGCGGCCCGCCGGCGGCGGCTTGATCTTCGGAACGCGCGTTCGCGGACGCGGATTGTACGACCATAGCGACGACGTGTTCAGGAACCGCACGTACGATTACGACGACTCGCCGTTCACCGATCTCGCGGGCTACTATAAATTCGAACAGGTGCGCAATTACGTCTCTCGCCGCGTCGGGTTCGACCTGCAGTGCGCGCTCGGCCGGACGCGGGACGGAAGCATTCTCGACGAGATCTCCGCGACCCTCTCGATTCACCGCCTCGCGAGGCTTTCGCAATCGACCGACTACGAATTGAACCACCGATTCAACCAATACGGCGAGACGTCCAGCTTCAACCGATACTTCTCCGGCGAAAGCGATTCGCGGGAAGGAGATCTCTGGAGCGCCGGGGCGGCCTATCGTCGATCGTTTTCGGGAGGCACTCGGCTGTGCGCCGAAGGATCCCTCTCGTTCCTCTCGTACGACCTCTCTTCCGGATCGAGCTCGGCGCGGTACATCTGGAACTACAACCCGCCGATGGACGATCGCCTCTCCGCCTCGCTCGCCGGAGACGGCTCCGTCATCCGCGGCGCCTTGGCCGCGAGAGCCGGCAAGGGGTTCTCGATCCACCGGATGCTCGATCTCTACGTGACGGCCGGCTGTCTATTCGTTCGGAGCGCGTGCGACGAGGATCCGCTCATGGGGTACGTCTACCGGGAAAGCGGCGAGACGGCGTTCGCCGTGAATACACCCGTCATACATTCGTCGGTCGAAACGCGCGCCTCTCTCTCCGTTCCGCTCTCGATCGATTTCCACCCTTCGAGCTGGTTCTCGTATTTCGCGTCATTCATCCCGTACGCGCAGTGGAGCAGAGTGACGGGCGAGGAGCCGCTCGCGAGCCCCTTCGTTTTCTACCCGCCGGCGGCGGCCCGGCTCTCGGGCGGCCGAGCGGCGTCGACGCTCGCGCCGGGGCTCTTGGACGAACCGTTCGCGACGGTCGACAGCCGCGATGAGAACTTCGACACGAGCCACTCCTTCGCCTGCGGATTCTCGCTGCGCTACCAGGAGCGGTTTTCGGTCGATTTCTATACGAGGTACGACATCGTCCCGGATTACTGGAGCGATATTCTCGCGAACGTCCGCGTCGGCTTCTAGAGCGGAGGGCGTGAACGCGGCGCCGGGAACGGCCGGCGCCGTCCCCGGCTAGCGGAGCAGCTCGACCGGCGCCTCGTGCCGGATGAAGAGCCCGCCGCGCCTGAGCGCGTCGTCGAAGAGCGCTCGGCGGAGGACGCGGGCGGCCGCCTCCTCGAGAAGGTTCCGCGACAGCATCTGCTGGAAGAGCGTCGTGCGGCGCGGGTAGTGCACGAGCGCGACGCGCGAGGAATCGATCCCCGCGAGCCCGCAGGCGACCTCCACGGCGCGGGAGAGGTCCCCGATCTCGTCGACGAGGCCGTTCGAAACCGCCTGCGAACCCGTCCAGACGCGCCCGCGCGCGAGGCCGTCGATCGAGTCGACCGGCATTTCGCGGAACCGCGCGATCTCCTCGATCCAGCCCCGGTAGAACCGCCAGTGCTCCTCCTCGACGAGCCGCCGCTCCTCTTCGGAAAAATCCCGGTAATCCGAATAGATGAGCGAATTGGGCGCCGTGCCTATCTCGTCCTTCGCGATTCCGAGCTTGTCGTAGAGACCGCGCAGGTTGAGCTTTCCCGTGATCGAGCCGATCGATCCGGTGAAGGTCGCGGGGAGGGCGAGGATGCGATCGGCGCGGTAGGCGATCTCGTACCCGCCCGAGGCCGCGACGTCCGACATGGAAACGACGACGGGCTTTTCGAGGGAGGTGAGCTCGACCTCGCGCGAGACGAGATCCCCCGCTATCCCGTCCCCGCCGGGCGAATCGACGCGCAGGACGACCGCCCTGACGGCGCCGTCCTCGCGCGCGCGCCGCAGCTCCGCGGCGATCGTCCGCGCGCCCATGACCTCCCCC
>JAGUZZ010000291.1:0-2934 GCA_020060525.1 bacterium
CGCCTCGAGGGAGGCCGCGGCCGAGCTCTGCGCGGCGAGATGGACGACGCCGTCGGGACGGACGCCGGCGACGAGCTCGCGCACCGCCGAGGCGTCTTCGAGATCGCAGCGCCGGAAGGCCATGCCCGCCGGAAACGCGGGTTCCCCCCGTCCGCCGGGGGCCGCGATGTCGGTCGCGACCACCTCGTGCCCGGCGCCCGCGAGCTCCGCCACGAGATGCCCGCCGACGAATCCGGACGCCCCCGTGACGAGCACCTTCATGCGTATGACCGTATCGCTCATGTCCGCGCGGGCACCCCCCGCCAGAAGTCGAGGAGGTCCCGCAGCGTCCGCTCGAACGGGATGACGGGCTTCCACCCCGTGTCCGCGGCGAACTTGCCGTTGTCGCCCTCGAGGTGCGGCACGTCGCTCGGCCGCATCCGGGAGGGCTCCTGCGCGATCTCGACCGTGAGGCCGCTCATCGCGACGAGCGCGTCGAGCACGTCGCGGATGCGGTGACTGCTCCCCGAGCAGAGGTTGTAGACCTCGCCGCTCTTTCCCTTCTCGAGGGCGAGCCAGTACCCGCGCGCGATGTCGCGCACGTCCGTGAAATCGCGCCTCGCCTCGAGATTGCCGACTCTGATGACGGGCGGCCGGAGGCCGCGCTCGATGTCGACGAGCTGTTTGGCGAAGTCGCTGCAGACGAATATCGGCGGACGGCGCGGCCCGGTGTGGTTGAACCCGCGCGTGCGGACGACGTCGGTCCGGTAGCTCATGAAGTACTGATAGGCGAGCATGTCCTGCCCCACCTTGCTCACCGCGTAGGGGCTCAAGGGCCGGAGCGGGTTCGTCTCGCGGATCGGCACCTCGTTCGGATACACCATCCCGTACTCCTCGCTCGAGCAGGCGATCTGGATACGGCAGTCGAGCTTGATCTTGCGCACCGCCTCGAAGACGTTGAGCTGCCCGATGATGTTCGTCACGAGCGACTCCGTGGGGGCGTTCCACGAGGTCGGCACGAAGCTCTGCGCGGCGAGGTGGAAGATCCAGTCGGGGCGGATCTCCTCGATCGCGTCGCGGGTCGACGTCGCTTCCCGCAGGTCGCACTCGACGAGCTTCACCCGCTCCCAGATGTGATCGATATTCTCCGTTCTGCTCCGCCAGCGGATGATCCCGCACAGCTCGACGTCCTTCTTCGTGAGGCACAGATCGGCGAGGTGGCTCCCCGCGAAACCGGTGATGCCGGTTATCAAGACTTTCATCGCTTCGCCCCTTTGCGGGAGTTTCGGGCCCGCCGGCGCGCGCGGACGTGCGCCCGCTCGCCGGCCGCTCCGGAGATCCGTTTAATCGAACCATGGTAATGAATGTGCGCCGCCGCCGTCAACGTGAATCGGGGCGCCTCTCAGCGGTAGACGAACCAGAGGACCGCGTACGAGACGCCGGTCGCGGCGATCGTGAAGGGGACGCCCATCTTCATGAACTGGACGAACGTCACCGGGCTCCCCTCGCGCTTGAGAAGCCCCATCGCGACGATGTTCGCCGAGGCGCCGATCGGCGTGACGTTCCCGCCGAGGCACGCGCCGATCAGCAGGCCGAAGGTGAGCATCTCGACGGATATCCCGAGCTGCGGCGCGAGCCGGATCACGACGGGGAGCATCGCCGTTACGTAGGGAACGTTGTCGATGAACCCCGAGAAGAGCACCGACGCCCACACGACGATCGAGTAGACGGCGAAGGGGCCCGCCCCCCGCAGCGCGGCGAGCTTCTCGACGACGGCGTCGATCACGCCTCGCGACTCGAGCATCCCGACGAGCACGAACACGCCCGCGAGAAAGGCGGCCGTGTCCCAGTCGAAGCCCCGCAGAACGCGGCCCGCTCGTCCGCGCTCGCTTGCCCCGTACCACGCGAGCCCCGCTATCCCTCCCGCCATGCATACGGCGCCGCCGAACCAGACGAAGCCGGGATCGACGAACGAGGCGACGGACAGAAGAAGGATGAGGAGCACGAGGAGCATCGAGGGGACGAGGCTCGCGACCCGCGTCACGGGGATCCGGTCGGGCTTGCTCTTCATGTTTCTGAAGAAGTAATGGAGAACGACGAGGCTCACGGCGGCGCCGAGCTGGACGAACCAGAAGATGCCGGGCTTCACCGCTCCGGTCCCGTCGCGCATCGGATAGAAGATGAACTCCATGAAGTTCATCTTCATCGAGGCCGCGAGAATCATGCTCGGCGGATCGCCGATGAGCGTCGCCGTGCCCTGCAGGTTCGAGCTTATGGCGAGCCCGATGATGACCGGCACGGGCGAGATCCCTGCCTTCCGGGCGAGCTGGAGCGCCACGGGCGCTACGATGAGCGTCGCCGCGACGTTCTCGACGAACATCGAGAGGACGGACGTGAAGGCGATGATCGAGAAGAAGGCGACGCCGAGGTTCGGGCTCCGGTTGATGAGGGTGTCCGCGATCGCCTCCGGGACCCGCGATATGATGAAAAGCTCGGCGACGATGAGGGTGCCGGCGAAGATGCCGAGCACGTTCCAGTTCACGCTCGGCACGATCTCCGCGAAGCGGAGCGATCCGGCGACGAGGGCCGCGGCGATCCCGCCCCACGCGACGAGCGATCTGCGGCTGCGTACGATCACGAGCCCGGCGTACACCGCGAGAAATATGATCACGGCCCGCGTCATGCGGCCCCGACCTCCCCGAGCTCGCGGAGGATCGCGCGGGCGGCCTCGACCGGCGAGGGCGCGTCGATAATGGGGCGGCCGACGACGAGATAGTCGGATCCCGCTTCCGCCGCCGCGCGGGGGGTCGCGATCCTCTTCTGGTCCCCCGCTCCCGCGCCGGCGGGACGTATCCCCGGCGTGACGACGGCGAACGAATCCCCGAGCTCCCGCTTTATCTCGCGCGCCTCCTCGACCGAGGCCACGACGCCGTCGATCCCCGCCTCGAGATCGGA
>JAGUZZ010000132.1:0-4150 GCA_020060525.1 bacterium
ACGTCACCTGGCGGGCGCCCGACGAATTGGAAAGCTACCGGTACCGCGTGTTCCGTTCGTCGACCGCGGGCGGACCGTACGGCCTCGTGAGCGCCGATCCGGTCGGCTATACGATCTTTTCCGATACGGGGCTGCTGCCGAGCACCCGCTATTACTACGTCATTACGGCCGTCGACTCGTGCGGCAACGAAGGGCCCCGCAGCGCCGAGGTCACCGGTACGACGAACCCGCCGCCGCAGGAAGGGTGGCCCCTCAAGGTCGCCAAGGAAACCGCCTCGTCCGTCAAGGTCGGCGACGTCGACGGGGACACGCACCCCGACATCGTCATCGGGTCCAATCGCGTCTACGCGTGGCACGCCGACGGCGTGGAGCTCCGCGACGGCGACGGCCAGCCGCTCACGTGGGGGATCTTCTCGCCCCTCGGGGACAACTTCACGGCGACGGTCGCGCTCGCGAATCTCGACGGGGTTCCGGGGCTCGAGATCGTCGGCGCATCGTGGAACACGAGCGAGATCTATATCTTCGACAGGAACGGAGCGACGCTCCCCGGCTGGCCGCGGCCGACGGCGTACCTCTGCTGGGCGAGCCCCGTCGTCGGCGATCTCGACGGGGACGGCGATCTCGAGGTCGTCGCCTACGACCGCAGCGGAGTGGTGTACGCGTGGCATCACGACGGCGCGGAGCTGCGCGACGGCGACGCGAATCCGGCGACGAACGGCCCCTTCTTCGTCACGAAGAACCCCGGGACGTGGCACATCTCGACGCCGGCGCTCGCCGATATCGACTCGGACGGCGTCGTCGAGCTCGTCGTCTGCTCGCCCGCCGACAGCATCTACTGCCTCAACGCCGACGGGAGCCGCGTGCCCGGCTGGCCCGTGCCGGTGGCCGACACCGGCACGATAATCACGGCGAGCCCCGCCGTCGGCGACGTCGACGGAGACGGCTTTATGGAGGTGATCGTGCCGAGCAGCTCGGGCCGCGTCTACGGGCTGAATCACGACGGCACCTCCATGTCGGGCTGGCCGAAGTGGGTCTACATGAACACGAGCACGATCGCCCCCTCGCCCGCGCTCGCCGATCTCGACGGCGACGGAAGGCTCGAGGTCGTGATAGCCGGGCTCGATAAGAACTGCTACGTCTTCCGGCACAACGGAGCGGCGTATCCCGGCTGGCCGCAGGTCTATACGTCCTCGAGCACCGCGCGGACGGAATCGTCGCCGGTGGTCGTCGACATCGACGGCGACCGGAGCCTCGATATCGTCCTCGCTTGCGAGGAGGGGCGGCTCAACGCCTGGAAATCGAACGGCCAGACGATCCCCGGCTTCCCGATCGAAACGCACGCGTTTCTGCGCGGCACGCCGGTCGCTCACGACATCGATTTCGACGGGGACGTCGAGCTCATCACGTCCTGCTGGAACACGAACGTCTACATCTGGGACCTCGACGGCGAGTGGTACAACGGCTTCGATCAATGGAACGGCTTCCGCGCGAACATCTACAACAGCGGCTGGAAGGAGCTCGAAGCGGCGACGGACGCGGGCGGAGAGGGAGAGACGCCGCCGGTCGCGCTTCTCGAGCTCGGGCAGAACTATCCGAATCCGTTCAATCCCACGACGACGATCCCCTACGCCGTGCCGGGGGGGGGGCATGAGATGCGCCGGGTGAGGATCGCGGTGTACGACGTCTCGGGCTCCGTCGTCCGCGTGCTCGCGGACGGCATGGCGAGGGGCGGCCGGGGGACGGTCGTCTGGGACGGCCGGAACGCCCGGGGTCAGCGGGCCGCGTCGGGCGTCTATTTCGTCGCTATCTCGTCGGGACCCTTCGAGATCTCCCGCAAGATGATCCTTCTGCGGTGACCTTCGCGAGCGCCGGGGGGATGGGGATTGACACCCCCCCGGCGCATGCTTTATTGTCTCCTTTTATCGTACGCTACCGGGAAACGGATAATCCTGAAATCGCCCGTCGGGCGTTTTCGCTATTCCGGCGCAGGCGCGAGGATGCGATATGAAATACCCGCTGACCGAACAGGAACGGATGATTCAGAAAACAGCGCGCGATTTCGCGCGGAAAGAGCTCGCCCCGGTCGCGCTCGAGGCGAACGAGCAGGGGTTCTTTCCCGACGAGATCTACGCGAAGCTCGCCGGGCTCGGCTTCTTGGGCATCACGGTGCCCGAGGAGTACGGAGGCGTCGGACTCGACACGATGACCAACATGCTCGTGCTGGAGGAGATCGCCGCCGTGTGCGCCTCCACCGCCGTGACGATGTCGGTTCACAACTCCCTCGTGAACTGGTGCATCCTGCACTACGGGAGCGAGGATTGCCGCGCGCGATACCTTCCGCGGCTCGCCTCGGGGGAGATCCTCGGCGCGTACGCGATCACCGAATCCGAGGCGGGGAGCGACGTCGCCGCCATGCGGATGACCGCGGTGAAGAAGGGGAACGAGTACCTGCTCTCCGGCGCCAAGATATTCATCTCGACGGGGGACCGCGCGGGCGCGGTCATCGTCTTCGCCCGCACGAATCCCGGCGACCGGACGAAGGGCATCAGCGCGTTCGTCGTCGAACCGTCGGCGCCCGGCTTCTCGATCGGAAAGGTCGAGCGGAAGATGGGGCTTCGGGCGTCGCGGACGGTCGAGCTCGTCTTCGAGGACTGCCGCGTTCCCGCCGGGAACCTCCTCGGCCGCGAGGGGCAGGGGCTCAAGATCGCGCTCGCCGGCCTCGACGGCGGACGCATCGGGATCGCCGCGCAGTCGATCGGCATCGCACGGGCGGCGCTCGACGAGGGGATCCGCTACGCGCGCGAGCGCACGCAGTTCAATTCGCGCATCGTCGATTTTCAGGCGACGCGCTGGAAGATCGCCGACGCGGCGACCGATATCGAGGCGGCGCGTCTCCTCGTGTACCGCGCGGCGAAGCTGCGCGACGCGGGCGAGGCGTACACCAAGGAAGCGGCCATGGCGAAGCTCTTCGCGAGCAGGGTCGCGAACCGGGTCGCCTACGACGCCCTCCAGATGCACGGAGGGGTCGGCTACACGCAGGAGTTCATCATCGAACGGCTCTTTCGGGACGCCCGGGTGACCGAGCTGTACGAGGGGACGAGCGAGATCCAGCGCCTCGTCATCTCGCGCGCGGTCATCGAGGAGTTCGAGCGGACGATCCCGGAGTGAGCACGAGGCCGGCGAAAGGAGGAGCCGTTGAAGATCATCGCGCTCATGAAGCGGGTGCCGGACACGGAGGCGAGGATCCTCGTCAATCAGGAGGGCACCGGCATCAAGGACGACGGGATCAAGTACGTCATCAGCACGTATGACGAGTACGGCATCGAGCAGGCGCTCCGGGTCAAGGAGAAGGCGGGCGGCCAGAGCACGGTGACGGCGGTGTGCGCCGGCCCGGAGGAGGCGACCGAGCTCATACGCACCGCTCTCGCGATGGGGGTCGACGACGCGGTGCACATCTGCGATCCGGCCCTCGCCTCCGGCGATCCGTTCCTCGCCGCCGCCGCGCTCGCCGCGGCCGTCAAGGAAAGCGGTTTCGACATCATCTTCTGCGGCAAGCAGGCGATCGACGACGACATGGGCCAGGTCCAGACCATCCTCGCCGAGATGCTCGACGTTCCGCAGGTCAACGTCGTGACGGGTTTCGAGCTCTCGGGCGACGGCGCCCGGGCGACGCTGCGGCGCCGCATCGAGGGAGGGGACGAGATGATCGAGACCGCCCTGCCCGCGGTCGTCTCCTGCGAGAAAGGGCTCAACGAGCCCCGCTACGCTTCGCTCCCCGGCATCATGAAGGCGAAGAAGAAGGAGATCCGCAAGAAAACGCTCGCCGATCTCGGCGTCGCCGTCCCGGGGGAGGCGCGGAGCGCGATCGTGCGCTGGGTGCCGCTCCCGAAGAGCTCGGGTTGCCGGATGGTGCAGGCGGAGGAGACGCGGGACGCGGTTCGCGAGCTCGTGAAGCTTCTCCGCGACGAGTCGAAGGTCATATAACCGCCGTGAAGACGGAGGAGAGATAGATGTCCAACGATATTCTGATATTCGGCGAGGTCCGGGGCGGCGCGCTCAAGAAGGTGACGCGGGAGCTCATCGAAGCCGCGCGCCGCGTGTCGAAGGAAACCGGCGGCGCCGTCGACGCGGCGCTCGTCGGCGCGGGCGC
>JAGUZZ010000239.1:0-6111 GCA_020060525.1 bacterium
CGCTCTTCCGATCTGTTTTCGCCGCGTCGATCGCGTACGCGGAGGCCGCCGCGGCGATCCACTCCCCCTGCACCTTCGCCCGCACGGCCGCGCTCCCGGCGACGCCGTCCTTGATCCCTCCCCCGCCGACGAGCGCGAGAAAGAGGGCGATCGCCGCGGCCGCGAGCGCCCATGTGAGGCGTTTCGACGAGAGGGACGGGGGGAGCGTTCCGGCGCGCGCGCGGGCGAGGAACGCCTCGAGCCCCATCGCCATGAGCAGCACGACGGCGAGCTGCTGGACGATGAGGATCATGACGGGCACGCGGAACTTGTTGAAGTAAGGGAGGTATTTGAACATCGGCCCGTAGAGGAGCGGGAAGAATCTGCCGAAGCTCACGACCGTCGACACGAGCGCGGCGGTCACGAGAAACCATTTCCAGCGGCCCTTCGCGAGCGCGGCTCCGATCGCGGCCAGCGCGACGGTCGCGACGCCGAGATAGTTCGGATAATCGGTGAACGGCATCGAGCCCCAGTACGTCCCCTTGCCGAACCCGAACGCCCACGGAAAGAGGAAGGTCAGCGTCTCCTTCGGGTGGAGGCTCCAGCCGGTCGCGTAGCCGTAATCGAGGCCGCCTCCCGCGCCGCCGCCGCGGATCGAATGCGCCGCGTACTCGCGCACGGGGAAAATGAGGACCGCCGCGATGCCGACGGCCGCGGCGAACGCGGCCGCCAGGAACGCCGCTCCCTTCGCGAGCCCCGCGCGGTCCCGGGCCCGGACGAGCGCCGAGGCCTCGAAGAGGAAGAGGAGCCCCACGAGGAGGTACGTGTAGTAGGCGATCTGCACGTGCCCGCGGAGCATCTGGAACCCGAGCACGATCGCCAGCAGCCCCGCCGGGGCGAGGCGCCGCGGTCCCGCCACGACCAGCCGCGAGAGGAGCAGGGCGAGCGGCATGTACGCGATGGACGCCGCCTGCGAACCGTGCCCGTTCGCGCCGATCGCGACGTAGTTCGGCAGGATCATGAAGACGAGCCCCGCCGCGATCGAGATCGACGCGCGGCACCCGAGCGCGCGGGCGAGCAGATACATCCCGGCGCCGGCGAGGAGATAGTGGACGAGGAGCCACGACATCTCGGGGAACCGGAGATACCGCTGCAGGGCGCCCGTGACGAACGAGGGCGGATAGACGTACGGCGTGAAGGCGAGGCTTTGAAAGCTCGGCATGCCGCAGAAGAGGTAGGGGTTCCACAGCGGATAGGAGCCTTGGGCGAGTTCCTTCTCCCCGACGACGGAGAAGTTCAACGGCGCGAGCGCGTCGGGAACGAGGAACAGCTTGCCCTGAAACACGATGTCCGGAAGCAGAATGCAGAGCGCCGCGACGAGTACCGCGACGAGCACGAGGGCCTTGTACGGGGGACGCAGGGATTCGAGACGGTCGAATATGCCGACGCCCTTCGCCCCGGCGCGCGGGGATGATGTCTTATTCAAACATTACCTCCGTCACCTCTAAGATTATCACGTCGCGAGCTTTCAAGCAAACCATTAAAAACGCGTGCCTTATGATATCACGATCCGGAGGCGGCCCGCGCCGCGCCGCGGAGGGCGGCCCGCGCGAGCGGCGCCCTGCCGCCCGCGAACAGCGCGACGACGAGGAGCGCGAGCCCGGCGGCGTGCACCGGCGCGAGCAGCGCGCGCCACCACGCCGGCCTGTGCCGCGCGAAGAGGCGCTTCGTGCTCGCGATCCTGTTCTCGAGCTTGAAGGGCGTCATGCCGCCGCCGCTCGACGAGCTCACCTTGTGCAGGACGCGCGCCCGCGGCTCGTACACGCAGCGCCACCCCGCGCGCCGCGCCCTGAGACAGAAATCCACGTCCTCGCAGTATATCGCGTAGCCCGGATCGAGGAGACCGATCGCGTCGACGACCTCCCGCCGAACGAGCATCGCGCACCCGGACACCCATTCCGTCTCGCCGGCGCGATCGGGGAACGAGCCGTCCACGCGGCGGATGTCGCGGTGCCTCGGGACGCCGACGATCGGGTAGAAGCCCGCGCCCCCGTACCATATCCTCGAGGGATCGTCGTGGTAGAGGATCTTCGGCCCGGCGATCCCGGCGCCGCGATCGCGCTCGAGCGCGTCGAGGAGACGCGCGGCGAAGAGCGGATCGACCTCGGTGTCGTTGTTGAGGAGCAGGATCCGCCGCGCGCCGCGCTCCATCGCGCGCCGCATCCCGGCGTTGTTCCCCCCGGCGAAGAGCAGGTTGCGCTCGTTCACGAGCAGATCGACGCCGGGATAATCGCGGCGGACGATTCCGGCGGAGCCGTCCGTCGAGGCGTTGTCCACGACGAGGATCTCGAGGCGCGGCTCGCGGACCTTCATGAGGGAGTCGAGGCAAGGCCCGAGAACGGCGGCGCCGTTCCAGTTGAGAACGATGACGTGAACGGTCTCTCCCATCCCGGCCTCACGCGCGCCCGGCGGCGTCGACGAGCCCGTCGACGGCGTCCGCCATCGCGCTCCACGAGAAACGCCTCTTCTCGGCGGCGAAATGCGGCGCCATGCGCGCCGCCCACCCCTCTTCGAAGAACCGCGCCATCGCGGCGGCGAGCGCGGCCGGATCGCGCGGCGGAACGACGAACCCCGTCCGTTCCGGAACGACCGCCTCGGGGAGCCCCCCCACCTCGGTCACGATCGCCGGACGGTCGAACGCGATCGCGATCTGGACGATGCCGCTCTGCGTCGCCGACACGTACGGCAGGACGACGAGATCGCTCGCCGCGAAGAACCCCTCGACCTCCTCGTTGCCGACGTAGCGGTTCACGAAACGAACGGCCTCCGAGAGACCGAGCGATCCGACGAGCTCTTCGTAGGGGGCGGGATCGTCGTAGAACTCCCCGACGACGAGCAGCCGCGCGGGAACGCGCTTCCGCAGGAGCGGCATGGCCTCGATGAGGTGCCGGAGGCCCTTGTAGCCGCGGACGTATCCGAAAAAGAGCACGAGCGGCCCCGCCCCCTCTCCGATCGCCGAGCGGGCGTCCTCCCGCGACAGGCCCTCGGACGCGAAGAAATCGTAGATCGGGTGCGGATGCACGACCGCGGGGGCGCGCGGCTTGAGCCGGGAGAGCGCGCGCCGGTCCTCGCCCGATTGCACGAGGAACGCGTCGGCCGCGGCGAAGGCCGTCCGCGCGAGCGCCTCGTCGACGAGCGATCGCTCGTGCGGCAGGACGTTGTGGCAGATGAAGACGATTTTCGTGCGGCTCCTCGCCTTCGCGACGGCGCAGAGCGTCGCCATCGCGGGCGCGAAGAACGGATGCCACCACTGCACGAGCACGGCGTCGGGCCGGAACCGGGCGGCCGCGGCGCCCGCGCGGATCCAGCTCAGCGGGTTCAGCGAATCGACGATCCGGAGCGACTCGGCCGAGAGCGGCCGCGCGCTCTCGTCGAGCTGCGTCTTTCCGGGGAAAAGAAAATCCGGATAGAGCCGCGTGAAGTTGATCGCGAGCGTCTCGCCCCGTCCGGAAAGCTCCCGGATGAGACAGGTGTTGTAATGCGAGATGCCGCCGCGGTAGGGATACGTCGGCCCGACGAGGCAATAGCGCCGGTGTGCGGTTTCCCTAGTCATCGATACGGCGCTCGCGGTACGCGAAGGTCTGCTCGACGCGGGACGTGAAGAGCTCCGCGAGGAGCCCGAACGAGCCGATCTGGATCGCGATCACGATCATGACGAGCCCGCCGACCATGAGCGGCCGCACGCGGAGTCCGTGCCCGAGCATCCAGATCACGAGAAAGTAGAGCGTGATGAGCGATCCCGCGGCAAGGAAAAGAAACGCGACACGACCGAAGAAGTGGAACGGCGTCGACGCGCGGCGCGTGAGGAACATGACCGTCGCGAGATCGAACATGCCGTTGAGGAACCGGCGCGCGCCGAACTTGCTCCGCCCGTACTTGCGCTCGAAGTGCGTGACGCGCTTCTCCGTCACGCGGAACCCCTCCCAGCCGGCGATGACGGGGATGAAGCGGTGCAGCTCCCCGTAGATCGAGATGCGCTTGACGACCTCGGCGCGGTAGGCCTTGAGGCCGCAGTTGAAATCGTGCAGCTTGATGCCGCTCACGACCGACGTCGTGAGGTTGAAGAGCCTCGACGGCAGCGTTTTCGTGATCGGGTCCTTGCGCTTGAGCTTCCAGCCCGAGACGAGGTCGTATCCCTCGTCGAGCTTCGCGACGAGCCCCGGGATCTCCTCGGGATTGTCCTGGAGATCCGAGTCGATCGTGATCACGACGTCGCCGCGCGCGGCCTTGAACCCCTCGGAGAGCGCCGCCGACTTGCCGTAGTTGCGGCGGAACGAAATGATCTTCACGCGCCGGTCCGCGCCGCGCAGCTCCCGCAGCGCGTCTATCGATCCGTCGGTCGAGCCGTCGTCGACGAAGATGAGCTCGTGCCCGGCGAACGTGCGCTCCATGACCGCCGTGAGCTGGCGGTGGAGCTCGACGAGGCTTTCGCGCTCGTTGAAGAGCGGGATGACGACCGTTCCGAAATAGCTCGTTTTCCCTGTCATGGGGAGCTCGTCCCTCCTTCGCGTTCCGCGACATGCTTCCGGTACCACGCGACTTCGTTGCGGATCCCCTCCGCGAGCGCGACGCGGGGCGCGAACCCGAGCTCGCGCCGCGCGCGCGAGGTGTCGGCGAACGTGTCGGCGACGTCCCCTCTCGCGCGCTCGCCGTCCCTGACGTCGAACCGCACGCCGAGCTCGGCGGCGACGAGGGCGATGACGTCCCCGAGCGCCGTACGGCTTCCGCCGCCGACGTTGAACGTCGTTTCGGGGCCGTCGTAGCGGTAGGCGAGCATCGCGGCCTCGACGGCGTCCTCGACGTACGTGAAATCCCTCGTCTGCGAGCCGTCGCCGTAGATCTCGATCGGCCTGCCGGCGAGACCCGCCTCGATGAAGCGGCTGAAGGCCATGTCGGGGCGCTGCCGCGGCCCGTACACGGTGAAGAAGCGAAGCGCCCGGTACCGGACGCCGAAGCCCGCCCGGTAGATCTCGAGGAGGTGCTCCGCCGCGAGCTTCGTCGCGCCGTAGGGCGACAGAGGCGCCTTCGCCGCGTTCTCCCCCGTGGGAAGCTCGTCGGTCTCCCCGTAGACCGAGCTCGAGCTCGCGTGGACGAGCCTCGACGCGGGGCGGTCTTTCAACGCCTCGAGGAGACGCTGGGTCGCGAGCACGTTCGAATCGAGGTAGGGCTTGAAGTCCTTCCCCCAGCTCGCCCGCACGCCCGCCTGCGCGGCGAAATGGAACACGCCCTCGGCGCCGTCGAGGAGGCGACCGAGGTCGACCGTCGTGAGATCCTCCTCGACGAGGCGGAACCCGCCGCGGCCGAGAAGCCCCGCGATGTTGCCGCGCTTGCGCCGTGGACTGTAGTAATCGGTGAAGCTGTCGAGGCCGGTCACGGCGTATCCCTCATCGAGCAGCCGCTCGCACAGGTGGGAGCCGATGAACCCCGCCGCTCCGGTTACGATCACCGATCGCGTCATTCGCCGTCCCCGCCCCGCGGCGGCGCGCCGCCGCCGAGTCCGAACTCCTCCTCGAGCAGACGGTCCGCCTCCCTGAGGATCGACGCCATCTCCTCGTCCTCGGGATGCCGCTCGAGCCACTGTCCGATATACCCCTTCGCCAGATCCGCCTGTCCCATGCGGGCGGAGACGCGGAACGCGTCGATGTAAAGCTGCCGGTGATCGGGAGCGAGGCGGATACCCTCGTTCAGATTCTGCATCGCGAAGGGAAGCTGATCCTTATACTCGTAGATGCGCGCGAGACGCATCCAGTATTCGCCCTCCCCCGGCTCTTCGCGGATCGCGCGGATGAAATGCGCGATCGCCTCGCCGTCCCGGCCGGCCATCATGTAGTAGGTGCCGAGCAGGACGACGGCGGCCTTGAGCGACGGATCGAACTTGAGGGAGAGCTCCATCCGCCGGACGGCGTCGTCGAAATCCCCCGCGACCGCCCGCTGCTGGCCGAGCTGCGCCGCCGCGATGGCGAAGTTGTAGAACATGCCGCGCGTGTCCCTGTCCTTGTAGATCGTCGTGTCGACCGCGCCGTCCGGCGTGAGGATGCCGCGGAACCGGTAGATCTCGTCGAGGTTCCTGGC
>JAGUZZ010000332.1:0-3566 GCA_020060525.1 bacterium
CCCTTCCCGGGGCGGGAGCCGCGCCCGGCGCCGCCGATCCGGGAGACGTCTCGAGGAAGAAACCCGCCGGCGTCGCGCGGAGCACGAGCGGAGCCGCGCTCGCGGCCGCGATATGCGTGAACGGAAGTATCGCCAGAGCGAATGCGGCGAAACGACTGCAGGATCGGATCGCTGCCAAAGGGCTTCGAGCCTTTCCCAGGGGGGTTAGAACGTGACCCCGATCGACCAGCGCTGCACCCTGCCGAGCTCTTTCGCCTGCGGGACGCTCGCCCAGTCGAGCCGCACGCGCTTGAGGGAGAATCCCATGCCGTAGGTGGGATCCATGATGTTCCCGTCCTTGTCGTGCATGTAGCCCGCGCGGACGGCGATCAGGTCGATGTAGCTGAACTCCGCGCCGAAGTGGTACGTCGGCGACCGGTCGAACTCGACGAGCGGCCGGTTGACCTCCGCCGCCACGGTGAGGGCGCCGATCTCGGTCACATAGGGGCTGTAGGCGAAGCCGAGCCGCGCGTTCCGCGGAAGGCTCGCCGCTTGATCCGTGTTGATGAAAGTGATCGAGGGGCCGAGGTTCGACAGGCACAGACCGAGATTGAGGTGCGACACCGCGAACCCGCCGATCGAGAACTCCGGCACCTTGTAGAGGGCGCCGGCGTCGACCGCGACCGAATGCCCGCGTCCGGCCTGCTTCTCGACCGTCGCCTCGGCCGGGGCGAGATCGATGTAGACGAACTTCACGTTCACGCCGACGCCGAGACCCTTGATGACCTGTACCGCGCCGCTCAAGGTCGGCGCCGCCTCCCACGAGGAGTACTGTCCGAGGTAGTTGTTGTTCGGATCGCGGGCCTCCCAGTCGCCGTAGCCGAGGTATATGAGCGACGCGCCGATCGTGCCGAGCCCCTCGATCTTCGAGGTGCCCGCGAAATACGCGTACTTGACGTCCGAGGCGAGCTCCGGAACAAGCTGGGAATACATGATATCGACCGTCTTGCTCACGAACGCGAGGCCGCCCGGGTTCCACCAGATGCCGGTGGCGTCGTCCGAGATGGCGACGAACGTCTGGCCCATGCCGTTCGCCCGCGCGCTCGGCGGGATGATGAGGCAGGAAGCTCCGGACTCGCCCTGGGCTCGAAGGGACCCGGCCGCGGCGGCCACGAGAATCAGGGCGGCGCAAACGACCTTTCGCAGTGGAATTCGCATCGTACAATCCTCCGTTCTCTCTCCTCTATTAATAATAATCCGCACCTCGCCGGGTCAAGCGGTTTGACCGCCCGGGTCGAGGCGCGCTATCGCAGCAGCACGGCCTTCCCCTCCACCTTTTCCGCGCGGTGGTAGGAGCCGCTGAACTCCACCTCGAGGACGTAGAGATACGTGCCGTTGGCGAGCCTGTCGCCGGCGAGATCCCTCCCGTCCCAGTACACGCTGTTGAACCCCTCGACCGCCGCGGCTCGGCGCTCCCATACGAGGACGCCGGACACGTTGTAGACTCTGATCGCGGCCGTTCCGGCGCTCGTCGTCTGGAACACGAAGTTCGTGCCATCCGAGAACGGATTCGGGAGGTTGAACACGTCGCTCAGCGCGTAGACCCCCTCCTCGACGATCTCGAACGAGAGGGTGTCGGAGGAGGAGGCGCCGAGGTTGTCGAAGACCTTGAGGAGCGCCGTATGGCGCCCCGGCGCGAACCCGGCGGCGAGGGGATATTCGACCGATCCCGAGGTATGCGATCCGTGGTCGTACGTGAAGTAGTCCGTTACGTAGATCGGGTAGCCGCTTCCGTCGAACTCGAGGAAGATCGAGCTCTGGGGATCGGTGCCGAGGATCGCGATCCCGTCGTCGTCCGAGATATCGGCGATGAGCTTCGCCCCCGTCTTGACCTTCGTCGCCTGTCCGGCGAAGTAGAGGTTGACTCGGGGCGGCTCCTCGTTCGTCCGCAGGGTATCGGACGGAACGATGAGGAGCGTGTCGACCGCCCCGGCTCCGTCCGCGAAGGCGGAGCTCGCGTACACGCGGATGCGCGCGTGCGGCCCCGTGCGGCAGCGGCGCGGAACGACGAAGGAAGCGGCGAACCGGCCGGCCGTCACGTCGACGGTGCCGCGGAAGAGCTCCGCTCCCGGCAGCACGTACCGCAGGACGAACGGCACGAGCCCGCCGACGACCTCGCGGACGTTCTGCTCGGCCTCCTGCACGACAATGTCGGCGGTGCCGTTCCACGAGCTGTAGACCGTTCCGCCCGATCGGATCGAGCCCTCGACTCGGTACCGCTCCCCCGTGAGGAGCGTGTCGATCGACGCCGTCTCGATCTCGACCCGGTGCGCGGGCATCGCGAGCTTCAGGGCGGGATCGCCGAGACAGATGTACTTGACGTTGTTGCTCTCGTACCCCGAGCCCGAGGGGCTCGTGACGACCGCGTACTTGGCGAGCTGCAGCGCGAGCCCGACCGGCCGCGTGCCGGTGCTGTCCTTCGACGTGAAGAGCGCCCGGTAGATCGCCGCGTTGAGCAGCGTGTTCGGATAGAGATACGTCGGCGCGGCGGCGGATATCGTGCCGATGGCCCCGCCGCCGTCGTAGGTGACCATGTTCTGCGCCATGCTCCGCTGGTAGGGCGAATCGAGATCCCCCACCGAGCAGGAGAATGAGAGCATGAGCGGGCGCCTCGTCGCGTTCGTGAGGGAGTAGATGTCCGAGTTCACCATGACGCGCTCGTCCGCCATCTGCTGCGGCGAGCCGTGGCCGTTGAAGTTCACGACGAGCGCCCCGTCGCTCCACTCGCTCAGGTAGTCCCGGCGCGCCGCGGGCTTCACGTCGCCGAGGAACGGATAGGTGTGCAGGTAGATCTTTCGCAGATCGGCCACCGTCGGGAACGGACCGTCGCGCCTCGCGAGCTCCTCCGTCGAGATGAGAAATTCGAAATCGTCGTCCCGCGAAGTCGAGAACTCGTCGTCCGCGCAGAGTATCACCTTTTCGCGCCACGGCCCGTACTCGGGACGCTCCTCGTAATCGACGATGCGCTGCGCCCACGCGTTCGCCTCGCGATCGGTGAGCACCGACATGCGCCCGATGGCGAGGTCGGGCGCCCGGTCGACGCCGCCGTCGAGCTTCACGAGAAAGTCCTCGTCCTCGACCGCTTCGGACTCGTTCGAATAGCGGAGATTCATGTAGAAGGGCAGAAAATCGTTGGAGCGGCCGAGCACGTTTCGCGGATCGTACGTGCCGTTTCCGATGAGCAATACGTACGAGAGCGCGGGATCACCCGCTCCGGAGCAGTCGTCGCGGTCGTAGAGGAACTTGAGGTAGTTGCGGACGGCGATCGGATCCTTGTGCCCGCCGGAGAAGTTGGCGTACACGTCGCGGATATCGACCGCACGGACGACCGGGGATGGGATCCCCTCGATCCCCCCGCGGCGGTGCGCCGCGAGCGCGAGCGCGGCGTCGCGGAAGGACTCGTGATAGATGATGACCATGTGGGGGCACGCGCTCTCGTCCCGGAGCGACGGAACGACGGCGGTCGCCAGCGTGGGCTTGCGGAGCGCCGAGCGCGCCGCCGCGAAGTAGCGGCGCGGCGCCGGCCC